>JBGPND010000001.1:0-99728 GCA_041487355.1 Acetobacteraceae bacterium
CTTCGGCGCCGCCGTCACCGCGGCATCCGTCGACCTCGGCGCAGGCGCCGATACCCTCACGCTGGCCAACGGCACCAACTCGGCAACCGTGTCCAACGTCGAGACAATCACCGGCGGAACCGGCGCCGATACCATCACGCTCGGCGCGGCGGCCTCCAATGCCAGCATTGACCTCGGCACCAACAACGACACGCTAACGCTGGGCAACGCCGGCAGCACCGTGACCACCGCCAACGTGGAGACCGTTACCGGCGGTACTGGTGCCGACAACGTCACGTTGGGTGCCCTGCTCACGACCTCCATGTCGATCGATCTGGGAGCTGGCAATGACAAGCTGACGCTTGCAAATGGCGTCAACACAGGCACCGCCAAAAATATCGAAACGATATCTGGCGGCACCGGGAACGATACCATTACGCTCGGGGCTGCGGCGCAGAATGCGAGCATCGACCTGGCGACAGGTAACGATACGCTGACATTCGGCAACTTCAGCAATACTGCGACCGTCGCCAATGTCGACACCATCTCCGGCGGCACAGGAGCCGACACCATCACGATGGGTGGTGCGCTGACGACAGCGATGTCGGTTGATCTGGGCGGCGGAACGGACAAGCTGACGCTCGCCAATGCCGGCAGTACCGGTACCGTAAGGAATGTGGAAACGCTGATCGGCGGCACGGGCACCGACACGGTCACCCTCGGTACCGCCGTGGTCAACGGCAGCACCGACCTCGGCACCGGCAGCGATACGTTGCAACTCGCCAACTTCACCAACCGCGTATCCGTCACCAACACGGAAACGGTGCTAGGTGGCTCGGGCGACGATACTGTGGTGCTGACCGGCTCCAATGCCAGCCTGGTCGTCGGCGGCGCGGGCATGAACTTCATCACCGGAAATACCGGCGCCGATCAGTTCGTTCTCGACCAGGCAAGCGCCGGCAACTCGAGCACCGTCCTGAACTTCAGCGCTGCCAAGAGCGACAAGATCGCGCTCGACACAGCGGGGAGCGCGACGTTGAGCGGTAACACCTACGATCTCGGTGGTGCCGCACTGGTCGATAACACCAACCTCAAAGGAGTGGCGGACGCGGCAACGCGGCTGACCATCGCCGAGGCGACCGGTGGAAAGGGCGGCTTCGTTTACCAACAGGATACTGGTGAGCTGTATTACAGCGCCAACGGGAGCTTCGCTGGTGGCGGCACCATGGTCGGGATCATCGACAGCGGCAGCAGCATTCCCTGGGTCTACAGTGCGAGCAGTTTCATCCAGGTCTAGCAGCGTAATCCGGTGGTAATGACGGTTCGGGCCACAGCGAAAGATGCATCGGCGATGGCCCGAACCGACGGGAACTCGGCGCTCGCCGCCTGGCAGCGCGGCGACGTGGCAACCGCGGAGGCGATATGCCGCGGCTCGCTGCAACACAATCAGGCGGATGTAGCGTCACGGCGGTTGCTGGGCGTAATCGCCTACCAGGCTAGGCGCCATGATGAAGCGTTGCAGCTACTTTGTCAGGTCACCGAGAACGCCGCTGACCATGCCAATCTCGGCGCCGTGTTGCGCGCCCTGGGACGCCACGCGGAGGCCGAGGCAGCATACCGGCACGCCATCTCACTCGATCCGCAAATGGCCGCGGCCCACTACAATCTCGCCAACCTGCTCACGGATCAGAACAGGCGCGCCGAAGCCGAGGCTTCGTTCCGCACAGCTCTGAAGCACCAGACTGACTATCCCGCGGCATGGAATGGTCTCGGCACGCTGTTGCAGCGCAAGGGCATGCTGACCGAAGCAGCGCAGGCGTTCCGCCACGCGGCGCGACAAGCGCCGGACTGGGCCGAGGCGCACACGAACCTCGGCGTCGTGCTGCTCGGTCTGGAACAAGGCGACGCGGCAGCAGCGGCATTGCATCAGGCACTCGCCGCGAATCCCGCACATGCCCCGGCGCAGGGGAACCTCGGTGCGCTGCATCTCCGCGCCGGCCGGCCAATGGCGGCGGAAGTTGCATGCCGCGCCGCGGTCGCACTGGCCCCCGATGAGCATCGCTGGCTGGCGAACCTGGCGGTGGCCCTGGAGATGCAGGGGAGGCATGAAGAAGCCGAGGCATGCTACCGGCAAGCGCTGGCACTCCGGCCGGACTATGCCGTCGGGCATGGCAACCTGCTGTTCGCGCTGAACTACCGCACCGATCTGTCGGCCGAGGCGATCTTCGCCGAATACCAGAGCTGGGACAGAAGCCACGCACGACACTTGGCGCCCGCCGCTCCCCAATTCGCGCTCGATCGCACACCCGGTCGGCGGCTTCGCGTTGGCTACGTTTCACCGGACTTCCGCCAGCATGCCGTCGCACTGTTCGCCGAACCCCTGCTGGTAGCACATAACCGCTCCGCGGTGGAACTGTTCTGCTACGCCGACGTCGTAGTACCCGACGCCACCACCAAGCGGCTCCGAGCATTGGCCGATCAATGGCGCTTTACTGTCGGAACCAGCGACGCAGAGCTGGCCGAGATGATCCGCCAGGACCAAATCGACATACTGGTCGATCTCGCCGGCCATACCGCGGGAAACCGGCTGCTGACCTTCGCGCGAAAACCCGCACCGGTGCAGGTCGCGTATCTGCTGGGGCATGGCTACACGACCGGCCTCGCAGCCATGGACGCCTTCCTGGCGGACGCAGAACTTGCCCCCGAGGGAACGCAGGCACTGTTCAGCGAGCGTCTGATACGGCTGCCGCGCATTCCACTCGCCTATGCACCGCCCGCGGACATGCCACCGGTCTCGCCACCGCCCGCTTCAGTCAACGGCTTCGTGACCTTCGGTCATTTCGGCCGGCCGGAGCGGCTGAACGAGCAGGCCATCGCCGCCTGGGCGCGCATCCTGCGAGCCGTGCCGCGATCGCGGCTGGTGCTGAACAACCGGCCGTTCCAGGAAGCCGCGTTCCGCGCATTGTTCATCGCACGCTTCGCTGCCCATGGCATCGATCCCGGCAGGTTGGATCTGGTCTACACGACGCCGCAGACCCACGCCTGGGCTGCCTATAGCGGCATCGACATCGCGCTCGACCCGTTTCCGCACAACGCGGGCACCACCACGATCGAAGCCCTGTGGCAGGGCGTTCCGGTGGTCTCTCTGGCGGGTCGCCCAACCGTCGGCCGGTTTGGTGCCAGCATCCTGCATGCTGTCGGGCTGGATGACTGGGTCGTGCACGATGTCGACTTCTATGTTGCGCGCGCCGTTGCCGCAGCCGCCGACACAGGCGCATTGGCCCAGCTGCGCGCCGAACTGCGACCGCGCTTCGCCGCGTCACCGTTGCATGACGCAGCCGGCCTTGCACGCCTCGTCGAAGCCACCTATCGCGCCCTGTGGGACGAATGGCGCCAGGGCGATGTTCCCCGTCTGCATCGCCTCTATGTCGAGGGCGACAGGGAAGCCGCCGGGGCCCTGGCGAACGACATGCTGCAGCGTGATCCGGGCGATGCCGAGGCACACCACGTGCTCGGCCTCCAGGCTTACGGGGACAAGCAACTGGCCGAGGCCGATCGCCATCTGCATGCCGCCATCACATGCCTGCCGAAGCAGGCGGAGTTGCACGCGAACCACGCGGCGATCCTTCGCTCGCTCGGCCGGCTCACCGACGCCGAGGCAGCCGCACGCGCTGCGCTCGCGCTGGAGCCGGGACGCATCGGTGCACACAACAATCTCGGCAATATCCTCCGCGATGCAGGCCGCTACGACGAAAGCGCCGCCTGCTACCGGGCAGCCGTTCGCCTCGCACCCCGCTTCACGGATGCGTGGGTGAACCTGGCGTGGGTGCTGGCGTTGACCGGCCAGGCACGGCAGGCGGAAGACGCCGCGCGTCAGGCCATCGCCTGCGATCCAGGCAATGCCGACGCGCACAACAACCTGGGCCTCGCGCTGATGCGCCAGGGCCGGCTTGCCGAAGCCGAGGCCGCGCTGCGCCACGCCCTAGGCCTGCGCCCGGACTTCGCGTTGCCACACAGCAATATCCTGTTCTGCCTGAATTACCGGCCCGATCTGTCGGCGGAGGCGATCTTTGCCGAATACCGAAGCTGGGACCGCCAGCACGCACAGAATCTGATGCCGGCGAACCCGCGCTTCGACCTCGACAGGACGCGAGGCCGGCGGCTGCGCATCGGCTATGTCTCGCCCGACTTCCGTCAGCACGCGGTGGCGCTGTTCGCCGAACCGCTGCTCGCCGCGCATGACCGTTCATCTGTCGAGCTCTACTGCTATGCCGAGGTGCCGGCCGCCGATGCGGTCACCGCGCGGTTCAAGGCGCTTGCCGACCACTGGCGATCAACCGTGGGGGTGAACGATGCCGAGTTGGCCGAGACCATCCGGCAGGACCGTATCGATGTGCTGATTGATCTTGCCGGCCACACCGCCGGTAACCGGCTGCTGACGTTCGCACGAAAGCCGGCACCGGTGCAGGTGACGTATCTGCTCGGCCATGGCTACACCTCCGGCCTCTCGGCCATGGACGCATTTCTGGCAGACCCAGTGCTGGCGCCGGCTGGAGCCGAGGCGCTCTTCAGCGAGCGCGTCGTGCGGCTGTCACGCATTCCGCTTGCCTACGCGCCGCCGGCGGACATGCCGGAGGTCGCGGCTTCGCCCGCACTGGCCAATGGCTTCGTCACCTTTGGCTATTTCGGCCGCACCGTCCGGCTGAACGATTCCGTCATCGCGGCCTGGGCGCGAATCCTGCACGCGGTTCCGGCATCGCGGCTCATGCTCAACAACTCGCCGTTCGGTGAAGCGGCCGGGCGCGACCAGATGGCCGCCCGGTTCGCCGCCCATGGCATCGATCGGTCGAGGCTGGAACTTGTCTACACCTCGCCCCAGGCACGGGCCTGGGCGGCGTACGGCGAGATCGACATCGCGCTCGACCCGTTTCCACACAATGCCGGCACCACGACGATTGAGGCCCTGTGGCAGGGTGTGCCAGTGATCTCACTCGCCGGCCGACCGACCGTGGGACGGTTCGGCGCGGCAATCCTGCACGCGCTCGGGCTGGATGACTGGGTGACCGGCGACGTCGATGCCTATGTCGCACGCGCAACCGCCGCGGTGGCTGAACCCGCCGCGCTAGCGCAACTGCGCCAGCAAATCCGGCCGCGCTTCGCCGCCTCGCCGCTGCGCGACGCCGTCGGATTGGCGCGCGAGGTGGAAGCCGCCTGCCGCTCGCTCTGGGAGGAGTGGGGGGAAGGTGACGCACCGCGCCTGCGTCGCCTCTACGCGGCGGGCGACCTGGATGGCGCTTGCCAACTTGCCGAACGCATCCTGGCACGCGACCCCGCCGAACCTGACGCACTGCACGTCCTCGGCGTGGTGCAGTTCGCCCGCGGTGACGCGATCGGTGCGGTCCCACTGCTCGAACAGTCAGTTGCGTCCCGGCCAGAAGCCGCGGTGCTGTCCGATCTCGGCGTGATGCTGCGTGCACAGGGACGTCTCGCGGAAGCCGAGTCGGCCTACCGGCGCGCATTGCAACTGGATCCGGCGCAGGTCCAGGCACTCGGCAACCTGGGCAACCTGCTGGTGCATCAACGGCGGCATCGGGAAGCGGAAACTGTGCTGGCCGAAGCGCTGGCACGCGCGCCGGACCAGGCCTGGCTGCTGCGCTGCCAGGCACTCTGCCTGATGGGACGCGGCGCGGCCGGACGTGCCGAGGCGCTGTTGCGGCAAGCGCTGGCGAGCGATCCCGCCGATGCCGAGGCACATGAAACGCTCGGTGCACTGCTTGGCCAAAGCGGACGCCCGGTCGAGGCCGAGACGCACCATCGCGCCGCCCTGGCGAAGCTGAAGGATCGTCATCGCGCACTGAGCAACCTGGCGATCGCACTGCAGATGCAGGGCCGCCATTCCGAGACGGAAGCATGTTGTCGCGAGGCGCTGGAATTGCGGCCGGACTACGCCACGGCGCACAGCAATCTGCTGTTCGCGCTCAACTACCGGGCGGACCTGCCGGCCGCTGCGATCTTCGCCGAGTACCGGAACTGGGATCGCCAGCATGCGCTCAAGCTGGCGCCGCGACAGCCGGCATTCGCACTCGATCGGTCCACCGGGCGGCGGCTGCGTGTCGGCTATGTCTCGCCTGACTTCCGACAGCATGCGGTTGCACTGTTCGCCTGGCCGATGCTCGCGGCACACGATCGGACGCAGGTGGAATCGTTCTGTTATGCCGAAGTGGCCGCGCCAGACGCCGTCACCGAGAAATTCCGCTCTGCCACCGATCACTGGCGCAGCACGGTCGGCCTGAGCGATGGCGCCATGGCCGACATGATCCGCGAGGATCGCATCGATGTCCTGGTGGATCTCGCCGGCCACACCGCCGGCAACCGGCTGCTGGTGTTCGCGCGCAAGCCGGCGCCGGTCCAGGTGGAGTATCTGCTGGGCCATGGCTACACCTCGGGCCTGTCTGCCATGGACGCGTTTCTCGCGGACGCGGTCCTGGCACCGCCGGGCGCGGAGGGCCTGTTCAGTGAGAGCGTCATCAGGCTGCCGCGCATTCCGCTCGCCTATGCGCCGCCTGACGGGATGCCGCCGGTCGCTCCCCTCCCCGCCCTGGCCAAAGGCTGCATCACATTCGGCTGTTTCGGCCGGCCGGAGCGGCTGAACGAGGCGGTGATCGCCGCCTGGGCGCGCATCATGCGCGGCGTGCCAGGATCGCGGCTGGTGCTGAACAGCCGTCCGTTCGGGGAAGCGGCATTCCGCGCGCTGTTTGCCGCGCGCTTTGCCGCGCGCGGCATCGAGCAGGATCGGCTCGAAATGATCTGCACCGAACCACAGTCGCACACCTGGGCCGCCTATGGCGGGATCGACATCGCACTCGATCCATTTCCCCACAATGCCGGAACCACGACCATCGAGGCGTTGTGGCAGGGGGTTCCAGTCGTCTCGCTGGCCGGGCGGCCAAGTGTCGGGCGCTTCGGGGCGATGATCCTGCATGCGGTTGGGCTCGACGACTGGGTGAGCACCGATGTCGATGGCTATGTCGCGCATGCCATCGCCGCGGCAGCGGATCTGAACGCGTTGGCCCAGATGCGCATGGAGCTGCGACCGCGCTTCATGGCATCGGCACTGCACGATGCCACCGGACTGGCACGCGCCGTCGAAGCAACCTACCGCATGCTGTGGGACGAATGGTGCACCGGGACACAAATTCAACAGGCGGCCGAATGACAGCGGCGGTTCTGACATGCTGAGCATCGCGCCATCCGCGCGCGTCTCGCCGCTTGCGGACATCGAAGACTCGGTCCGGGGCAGCCGCATCGTCATCGAAGCCGATGTGACGATCGATGCATTCGTCAAGATCAAGCCGGCCGGTGGGTCCGGCGATGTGGTGATCGGGCGCGGCACGGTGATCAACTCCGGCTGCGTGCTCTATACTGGCAACGGCATTTCGATCGGGCGGAACGTGCTGATCGCGGCGAACTGCACGCTCGCGCCGACCAACCATGAGTTCATGGACCCGGACAAGCCGATCCGCGAGCAGGGCTTCCAGCCGAGCCGCGGCGGCATCGTCATCGGCGATGATGTGTGGATCGGCGCCAACTGCGTCCTGCTGGATGGAGTCGTGATCGGCTGCGGCAGCGTCATCGGCGCCGCCTCGCTGTTGAACGGCACGCTGCCCCCCGGCTGCGTGGCATTCGGCGTGCCCGCTGTGGTGCGCGGCTGGCGCGGCCGGCAACGCTAAATTTACTGCTGCGGTGTAGGAGTGATGCAGGCAAAACGCTTTGGTATGCATCGCCGTGTCCGCTCGCAGTCCATCGTTCACCATCCTCGGCGCCGGTGGGTTCATCGGTGCGGCACTCGTCGCCTGGCTCGAGAGCCGGGATCACCTGGTGCATGCGATCACCCGCGCCTCGCTGCCTGCCCTGCTCGCAGGGCGCCAGCCCTGCGGCCATGTGATCGACTGCGTCGGTCTGACCGGCGACTTCCGCAGCCGCCCGCTCGATACCGCGGAGGCACATGTCGGCCTTGTCGCGCGCTGCCTGTCGCAACTGCGGTTCGAGTCCTTCCTGCTGCTGTCTTCCACGCGCGTCTATTGCCGTGCCAGCACCACGCATGAAGATGCGGCGCTGCCTTCACTGCCGGCAGACCCATCCGACCTCTACAACCTGACGAAGCTGGCCGGCGAGGCGCTGTGCCTCGCCGATCGACGACAAACGATCCGCGTGGTGCGCCTGTCCAACGTGTACGGCATCGGCATGCCGGCCGAGGCGTTTCTTGGCGAGCTCCTGCGCGAAGGGCAGCGGACCGGCGGCGTGCTGTTCCGCCAAGGCTCCGCCTCCGCCAAGGACTATGTCAGCGTCGCCTCCGTGGTCCGCCGGTTGCCCGAGATCGCGACGGAAGGGCGTCATCGCATCTACAACCTCGCCGCTGGCAGCAACACCAGCCACGCCACGATTGCCGACCGTCTGCGCGAGAGTCTCGGGTGGCAGGTGCGCTTCGAGGCCGATGCCCCGACGGTGCAATTGAAGCCGATCGACACATCGCGGCTCGATGTCGAGTTCGGGCCGACGTTAAGCAACCTTTCAGCAGACCTTCCGATACTGCTGGCCCTTGCACAGGAAAGCCAATGCTCACCATCGACGAGGCACTTGGCCGCGTAGTCGTTCAACACGCGGATGGCACGACGGAAGAGCATCCCTTCGATACGCCGCAGGCGTTCGAGGCGGTCTCCGCCGCGTGGCTGCGCTGCGGCTGGGATGCAAAATATGTCTACGGCTTCACCTGGCTGGGACGGCCAGTGATCCAGCTGCCTGAGGACATGATCCGCATCCAGGAAGTGATCTGGCAACTTCGGCCGGACGTGGTGGTGGAAACCGGCGTGGCCCATGGCGGCTCGCTGATCTTCTACGCGAGCCTGTTCGAGGCGATGGGGCAAGGACGCGTCATCGGCATCGACGTGGACATCCGCAAGCACAACCGCACCGCGATCGAGGCGCATCCGCTCGCCACCCGTGTCACGTTGGTGGAGGGTAGCTCCACGGCTCCGGGCACGCTGGCAGTCGTGCGGCACAGCATCGGCCCCGCGGAGACAGTTCTGGTGATCCTCGATTCCAACCACAGCCGGGCGCATGTCGAGGCGGAGCTGGACCTCTACGCACCGCTCGTCTCGCGCGGTTCCTACATCGTCGCCTGCGACGGCATCATGGCGCAGCTTGCCGGTGCGCCACGCACCGCGCCGGACTGGACGTGGAACAACCCGCTGGCCGCGGTGGAAGCCTTCCTGACACGCAATCCGGACTTCGTGCTGGAGGAACCGGTCTTCCCGTTCAACGAAGGCAATGTGCGCAGCCGGGTGACCTACTGGCCGAAGAGCTTCCTCAGGCGACGCTGATCAGGACTGCACAGGATGAAAGCGGTGATTCTCGCCGGCGGCATGGGCACACGCATCGCCGAGGAGTCGCATCTGCGGCCCAAGCCGATGATCGAGATCGGCGGGCGGCCGATCCTCTGGCACGTCATGAACATCTACACCGCGCATGGGGTGACCGACTTCATCATCTGCCTCGGCTACCGCGGCTACATGATCAAGGAATACTTCGCCAACTACGTGCTGCACGAGTCGGATGTGACGGTGGACGCGCGCAATTGCGAAATCGTCTACCACACGAACTACGCCGAACCCTGGCGCGTGACGCTGGTGGATACCGGGCTTGCCACGATGACCGGCGGACGACTGAAGCGCGTCAGACGCTACCTAGATCCCGACGAGAGCTTCTGCATGACCTACGGCGATGGCGTGGCCGACATCGACATCACGGCGCTGATCGCGTTCCACAGCCGGCATGGCAAGCTGGCCACGATCACCGCGGTGGCGCCCCCGGGACGCTACGGCGCGCTGCTGCTGCAGGATGATCAGGTGACCCGCTTCAGCGAGAAGCCGCCGGGCGACAATGCGCTGATCAACGGCGGGTTCTTCGTATTGCATCCCGAAGCGCTGGACCGAATCAAGGGCGACGACACACCCTGGGAGACCGAGCCGCTCGAGAGCCTGGCGCGCGATGGCGAGCTGTGTGCCTACCGGCACAGCGGATTCTGGCAGCCGATGGACACGCTGCGCGACCGGACGACGCTGGAGAATTTGTGGTCGTCCGGCGAGGCGCCATGGAAGATGTGGAAGGGCTGAGCGGACAGGCCCCGCTCCACCCAGATCAATGGTCGCTGATTGCCGGGAACACCGGCAATCGCCGTGCGTTGCTCCCCGATCACGGAGGGACAATGATACCGCCGAGCGTGAGCTTTGATCTACAATCGTCATTCCCGCACGAGAGCGTGTGAAGAAATCGATCCCTGCCCTGGCGACGACCGTGACCCCCTGGGTCCCCGCTTGCGCGGGGATGACAACCTGTTGAGTCCGCCACCCTTTTCGTCACCCCCGCGCAAGCGGGGGCCCAGGATGTGCGGCAATAGCGATCGAAGTGTTTCTTTCAGTCGCTCATTCGCGGGCGTGACAACAACGAGTAAGCGTCTCCGCGCGACGGTATGACACGCAACCTCGACTTCCTGTTCGGCCTCGTGCCATGCCTGGCATTGCCTTGCGTTGCCGGCGCGCAGAACCCGTAGCCGGCGCGCCACCGCACGAGCCGCATACGCTGACATCAGACCCGGCGCAGCGCCTCACACACCTGCGTTATCTGATCGTCGGTCAATTCCGGATACATCGGCAGGCTGAGCACCTGCTGTGCGGCGATCTCCGTGGCGCGGCAGCCGGATGGCCCGGTGGCAATCCGCTCGCGATATGCCGGCTGCAGATGCACCGGGCTCGGGTAGTGAATGCCGGTGCCGATCCCGGCCGCACGCAAGCGTGCCTGCAACGATGCCCGGTCCAGCACACGCAGGACATAGAGATGGAATACGTGCCCCACGCCATCACGCCGGGCCGGCGCGGCGAGGGACGTGCCGCGCAGCGCCTCGTCGTAGGCGGCGGCAATCGCCTGGCGCCGCGCGTTCTGCGCGTCGAGATGTTGCAGCTTCACGCGCAGGATCGCCGCCTGAAGCTCGTCAAGCCGGCTGTTCACGCCGACCGCGTCGCTGATGTAGTGGGTCCGCCAGCCATATTGGCGCAGCGCCGCGATGCGTGCCCCAAGTTCGGCGTCCTGCGTCGCAAGCATCCCACCGTCGCCGAGCGCACCGAGATTCTTGGTCGGATAGAAGCTGAACGTCGCGACCTCGGTGAACGTGCCAACCTTGCGGTCGCCGATCGTGGCACCGTGCGCCTGCGCGCAGTCTTCCACGACGGGGACACCGTGCCGACGGGACGCGGCGATGATCGGTTCGAGTGCCGCCGGCTGGCCATACAGATGCACCGGTATCACCGCACGGATCGGCGGCACGCCGGCCGGCAGGTGATCGAGCACCGCCGCCAGCTCAACCGGATCCATCGTGTAGTATTCAGGCTCGATGTCGACCAGCACCGGCGTCGCGCCGACCATCTCGATCGCGGCGACCGTTGCCACAGCGGTATGCGAAACGGTCACGACACTCATGCCCGGCCCGATGCCGAGCGCGCGCAATGCCAGTGCCAGCGCATCGGTGCCATTGCCGCAGCCGACCGCCGCCGTACAACCCAGCCACGCGGCGAATTCGGCTTCGAACGAGCGGACCTCCTGCCCGAGGATATACCAGCCGGATTCCAGCGTGCGTGCCACGGCCGCGTCGATCCCGGCTTTCAACGCACGATAGCCAGCCCCGGGGTTTGCCTGCGGGACAGTGATCGCCGGTGCACTCATGGTTGACGCCTCCTCACACGCGCTGCTGGGCCTGGCAGTGCCGTCCGCTGGTCACTGCAGTGGGTCGACAGCGATGTAGCGCGCCGGCCGCGGCCCATCGCCGCCGCATTGGAACACACCCGCGCGGGCCAGCGCCGCCCGATCCTCTTCGGACAGGCGCGTGACCTCGCGGAGGTGATCGGTCCAGCTCTCCATCGACCAGACTTCCAGCCAACCCTCGGGATGCGCCACGTCCTCGTAGAGCTGCCAGAACAAGGCGCCGGCGCGGCCCCGCACCTGGCGCACTTCCGCCATCGCGGCGAGGAAAGCCGCCCGCTGCGACTGCTCCACCTGGTAGTGCACGGTTTCCATCACACGCCCGCGTGCCCGGCGCAGCATCGGCATCAGCGCGGCCGCGGGCGCCTCCGCGGTGGGCAGCGGCTCCGCCACGGCCGAAGGCGCCGTCCTGGCGATGGCAAGGTCGATGGAATAGCGGCGCACGAGGAATGCCAGGACAACGCCGATCCCCGCGGCCACCAGCAGCGTGTCGGCCAGGCCCACCCGGCCGCCGAGCCAGCCCCAGCCGAACGATCCGGCGGTCAGGGCGCCGTTCTGGGCCAGTTGGTAGATTGCCAGCGAGCGGGCGCGCACCCATGGCGGGCAGACGAGCTGGGCGGCTGCCTGGATCGTGGCATAGGCCGACGTCCAGCCGACGCCGAACAGCAGCATGCCGAACGCTGCCGGCAGCCAGTGGCGCGACAGACCCAGCAACGCGATCCCGGCGCAGGAAAACAGCGTGCAGCCGATCACCGTGGCGCCTCGGCCGATCCGGCCCCTGACCAGCGGCAGCAGCATCCCCGACGTGACGCCGCCGATGCCCATCATGCCGAGGATCACGCCATACATGCCCGGGCCGAGCCCGAGATGTTGGCGCACCAGAAGCGGCAGCAATGCCCAGGGGGCAGCGGCGGGGATCGAATAGGCGATGGTCCGCACCATCGCATACCGCACGGCCGGTGTGTTGCGCACGAAGCGGACGCCGGCCCGCATGGCCGAAATCAGGTGCTCCCGCGGCAGGCCGGTGAAGCGGCGCCCGCGGCGCCAGGTGAACAGCGCGGACAGCACCGCGATGATCGAGATCGCATACAGCGAAAACGCCAGGCTGGTGCCACCCAGGAGGATCAGGAAACCTGCCAGCGCCGGGCCGATGGCGCGGGTCAGGTTGAAGCCGATGCCGTTCAGGGCGATCGCCTGGACAAGGTCCTCGCGGGGAACCAGCTCCGGCACGATCGCGCTCCAGGCAGGCGCCGTGAGGGCGGACCCGATGCCGATGGCAAAGGTGAGCGCCAGCAGCCAGAAGGCGGTCATGGCATGCGCGGTGGTAAGGATCGCCAGCGCGGTAGCCGCCAGAATCGTCCAGAGCTGGGCGCCGATCAGGAACATACGGCGGTCGACGATGTCGGCCAGCGCCCCGCCGGGGAGTGCAAGCAGGAACACCGGCATGATCGTCGCCGACTGGACCATGGCGACGATGAGCGGATCGGGAGCGAGGCTGGTCATCAGCCAGCCAGCGCCGGTGTTCTGCAGCCAGGTGCCGAGCCAGGCCACCACGTTGGCGAGCCAGAGGCCGCGGAACGTGGCATTACGGAGAGGCAGCAGGGCGGCAGGCAGGCGCATCGGCCCATCATAGCCGGGCCGGTGGCAATTTCGCGGCTGTTGTCAGTCCCGCTGGGTCATTCCCGGCTTGCGTGCAATGGCTCCGGCAGCGGGACCGAGACCTGGATGCGGACGGTGCGGCCTGCGACGATGGGCATCGCCGTCATGCCCCAGTCCGCGCGGCGCAACCGGCCTTCCGCCACGACCCGGTCGGGACTCCAGATGAGCGAGAGCTGGAACGGGCGCGTGACTCCGTGCAGCCCCAGCATCCCGCCGATACCGGGCGGCTGGCAGGACCCGGAATAGGCCAGCGTCGGAAAGCTCGGGGCATCCATGAAATCGGGGCCGACCACGGTCTGCCGCACCGAGGCGTCCGTCATGGCCAAGCTGGCGACATCGACCGTGAGGTCGACCCGGCAGGTGGAATGGTCCTCCGGATCATAGGTCAGCCAACCGCGAAACTGGGCGAACCTGCCGTCGAGCGGCAGCAGCCCGAGGCCGTAGGCGCGGAATGCGACCTCGGTCTCGGGCGGCGCGAGGGCAATCCGGCGCGGCGCAGCCTCGGCGCCCGTCGCGAGACAGGCGAGCACTGCGCAGAACAGCAGATACAGGACACGCATGGGAGGGAATTGGGTTCGTTCACCGTTTCGGCTAGAGGGCTCGCGCCGTTACACTTGCATTCACTATCCGGTCGTAGATCAGGACAGTGTCCATAACCGATCCGGCCACCGTATCCTGAACGCGCTTCCCCAAGCTGCCACGATCGCCCGCGTGCGCACCTTCGCCTTCTCCGGCATCGAGGCGGTGCCGGTCGAGGTGCAGGTGCAGATCTCGGGCGGCATGCCGGCGTTGCTGGTGGTCGGCCTGCCCGACAAGGCGGTGGGCGAGGCGCGCGAGCGCATGCGCGCCGCGCTCAGTGCCATGGGCCTGGCGCTGCCGCCCCGGCGCATACTGATCAACCTGGCGCCGGCCGACCTGCTGAAGGAAGGCAGCCACTTCGACCTGCCGATCGCCCTCGGCGTGCTCGCCGCGATGAACGTGGTTCCACGTGAGGACCTGTATGGCTATGCGGCGCTGGGCGAATTGTCGCTCGACGGCACGTTGAACCCGGTCGCCGGCGTGCTGCCGGCAGCGATCGGCGCCTCGACGCACGATCTCGGGCTGATCTGCCCGGCCAGCCAGGGCGGCGAGGCTGCCTGGGCGGGCCGGATCGAGGTGTTGGCGGCTGTCGACCTGCTCTCGCTGATCAACCATTTTCGCGGCACCCAGGTGCTGACGCCGCCGGAGACGGCCGGGGTGGCGGAAGTCGGCCGCGGCCCCGACCTTGCCGACGTCAAAGGCATGGAAACCGCCAAGCGCGCCGTGGAGATCGCTGCGGCCGGTGGCCACAACCTGCTGATGGTCGGCTCGCCCGGCTCCGGCAAGTCCATGCTGGCGGCGCGACTGCCCGGCCTGCTGCCCGATCTGCGGCCGAAGGAGGCACTCGGCATTATGTAGCAAGCACACCAACGGACATATTCTCAAGATATGCTTGCTGATGCTATAATGATCTTCCATCAGCGCGAGGGTCAAGCCCGTGGTCGATTACGTCCTGACGGGCCTCGTGAAACGCCGGGCCGAGCTGACCGGAGACATCGAACGGACGCATGAGCGGCTTCGCGCGATGCTGGGGGACTTGGAGAGCCTAGACGCCACGATCCTGCAATTCGACCCGTCGTTCCACGTCGAGGCCATCAAGGCCAAGGCGTTCCGTCCGCCGGCTGATTGGGCCAACAGGGGCGGCATGAGCCGACTAGTCCTGTCCATACTCCGGCAGGCGGCCGAGCCGCTCACCAGCCGGGATATCGCCTTGGAGATGCTGATCAGCCGGGCGATGGACAAGCGGGATCAGCGGTTGCTGCGGCTGATGACCAAGCGGGTCGGGGTAGCGCTCCGGACCCAGCGGGAGAACGGCGCCGTCCAGTGCGAGCAGGGGCCGGGGCAGTTCATGCTTTGGCAGATCGCGCGGTAGGGTTGCGATTAATCTTGCGACTCGTTTCGCCATAGTATAAGGGACCGTTCCCAGGCTGCCCCTGGAACCCATCCTTGTGACAATAGCAATGTGCTATCTCTCGGCAGAAGGCGTTGTGCTGGGTGCTGATAGCACGGCTACGGTCCCCGGGGGCGCCCCCAACGGACCGCATTATTTCAACCACAACCAGAAGTTATATGAGGTTGGCGTCGAAGGCACGCTTGGCGTCGTGACGTGGGGTCTTGGGACGCTCTTCACGACCAGCCACCGGACGGTCATCGCGCAGTTTGCCGACGATCTGAAAGACAACCCCGCTTCCACGGTACTTGAGGCGGCAACTCGGTGGGGCGCCACATTTTGGACTGCATATTCGACTAGTGGCGTTGCCGCGGCGATCTCACAGCTTAGAACGCTCGCAGCAAAGCTGCCTTTCGACCCCAGCGTGAATCCCCAACTACCCAACATGCGAACGCATGATGAACAAAATAAGTTTGTGGCCCTCAGCCGTAATCTTGCCTGCGGTTTCTGTTTAGCCGGGCATACAGAAAAAGACCGGTCGTCCCAAGCGTTCCAGATCGATGTCGATCCCCTCGCTGGCGTAGCCGCTCCGGCTGCGCTGGCTCTGGGGAACTACAGGTTTTGGGGCGTGCCGAACATGATCGATCGCCTAATCGGTGGATATGACATAGAAATCCGCGATACGATCATGGCATCGCCACACTGGACAGGCTCAGTAGCGGACTACAACGAGTTGATGGAAAAGCACAAATTGCACCATGACAGCCTTCCGATCCGCGACGCCGTGGATTTCGTGCACACCTGCATCCACAGCACGATCAAATCGTTAAAGTTTTCCCGCTATTCACAGACGTGCGGTGGACCTATAGAAATCGCAGTGATCACCAGTGACCGAAAGTTCCGTTGGGTTCGTCACAAGGAATGGGACGCCGCCATCACCGAGGGGATCTCCTCATGACCAAGAGCCGAAACCAACAAACAAAAAATAGACTGGAACAGATGAGCCAAACCGACCAGAAGGCCATCGTGGAGGCGCTCAGCCGGCCGCATGGTGCCTACAATGAGGAAGCAAGGCGGGTACTAGGGAATCCTCTCGGGTACGTAGAGGGGCGTCCCATGACGCAACCTGAGATAGTGGCTTGCATGATGGCAGCGACAGTAGGTGGCTGATCACCGCTGCCAATATCCAGCCCACGTCCGGCTGACAGGGTGCGCCAACGCCGCTCCGGTCACTGCCTCATGTTGGGTGCCGTTCGGAACCCGCCGGCTGTCCTCTTTCCAGGCCATTTCGGCGGCATAGGCGATCAGGTATTTGCCACTGATATGGTGGTGCTGGCCGAGTTCCGCGCGGCGTAGCCGGGAGAAGAAGCTCTCGGCTTGGTTCGTGCACGCGCCGTCCCGACTGTAGGAAATCGAGTGATTGATCCGGCGCATCTCATAGTGCGCATGCAGACGATCCCAGCCGCCGGCTTCGTCAGCATGGACCGTGGTGCCGGGCTGGACGTGCTGGCGGATGAACGGCACCGCGTCGGCTTCCCGCGCCACCACAACCGGCAAGGTCCGACCGCCGCGCTCGCGAGCTACCACGACTGACTGCCGCTTGCCGGTCTGTTCCTCGGCCAGCCTCCGGTCCTTCCGCTCGGCCTTCTCATTCTCTTGTCGGACGTGACCGCCGAAGTAGGCCCCGTCAACCTCGACCACGCCGGAAAGCTCGCCCTGGCACTGGCTGTCGCCGATCGCTTCCCGCAACTTGTGCGCGAGCACGAAAGCGGTCTTGTACTGCACGTCAAGATCGCGGCCGAGTTGCAGAGCGGACACGCCCTTGACCGCGTTCACGAAAATGCAAATCGCGGCAAGGTAATCGCGGATCGACAGCTTGTGGCTGGCGAAGATCGTCCCGCTGGTGACGCTGAATTGGCGGTTGCATCGCTGGCATTTCCAGATGCGCCGGGCCGCGTAGGCATAGACGGCGGTGCATTCACAGCGGGGGCAGAACGGCTCGCCCCCGTTGTCGGCAAACCGGATCGCCACAAACCGGGCGTGAGCCTCATCGTCGCTCATGCGCAAGATGCTGGCGAGGCTCAGCGTGCGGGCACGGGCGGAAAGAAGGAAGTGCTGGGCCATCGTGGAATGCCTAAACCGATTTCGTTGATGTCGGTTATATCGGTTGTTCACGGCGATGGCAACAGAAAAATATGACCTTGACCGAAAAAGTCTATGGTGCTATCCTGTGCACATGATCTCTCCGGAACAATGCCGAGCCGCGCGGGCTTGGCTCGGGTGGCCTCAACCGGAACTGGCAAAGCGTGCCAAGGTCGGACTCTCGACCGTGCGGGATTTCGAGACCGGCACGAGGACGCCGATCCCAAATAACAGGGAGGCCATGCAACGGGCATTCGAGGCTGCCGGAGTGACGCTCTTGTTCAAGGAAGACAAGCCGTTAGGGATCGAGGTTGCGGTCCCCTCTCAATAATCGTCGAAATCAAACTCTCCTTGATCGTGCAGCCGCGGCGCCGAACGTTGCAGCGCTGCATGGAAGGAACGCCAACTCGTAGACCCCTGCATCAAGAATATCAGCTTGTCGATGTATCGCTTTAATTCTGGATGACCATAATCCCTCGTAAGCCACTGATGATGTTTTCGAATCCTTCTTCCGTCCACGACGGGGTTCTTCTCGCGAAGCGCGGTCAGCACTCCAGGGGCCAGCCGCGAATACACGATGTCATTGGTAATGTGCCCTAGCACCTGCGGCTTGGCCAAAGATGCTGGATCGTACTTCCAGGCGCGCAACCTGAACACCTGCTCGTAATAGTCGTCAGGGAACGTCTTGGCCCACGTTGCCCAATGCGCAGAGAGATATCGTTCGAGTATCCGGTGCAGGGCGTCGCGCTTGCGCTCGGTCTGAAAGCCGGTTGCCTCGTCAATCCATGCCTCGATTCCCATTCTGGCGTAGGCATGGACAAGATTTTCGCAATATTCTGCGTACCGTCTTTGTACTTCGGTTATCAATATGCCTGCGCTTCTAGCCTTGGTGAAGCCGATGCAAAACTCTGAAAGGACTTCCGCTTCGTAACCCAATACTAGAGTTTCAGTGGGAGAAATGAACCGAATCGGGTTCTCGATGGCCACCAAAATCTCTAGCGAAAAGAATGACTTAAGCAGAGGGTCCCGCAGAATTGCGTTGAGCCGATGTCCACCAGTAGAACCGCGCCCCCTGACTCCGATCAAAGATAAGAATCCGCGCTCAGAGAATAGTCTCCGACCGTCGAAAAGATTGAACAGAGGGATAACCCACCCGTCCACCTTGCGTTCGCCCATATGTGAGGCGCGAGGAAGGGCGCTCCGCTCCCTGGCGGTCATATCGCCCCACCGGGCGGCGCCCCCGGCTGAAGCGATCTTGCTGCGCTCCTCCGGCGTCAGACGTTCGGCGCGCGCACGGCCTCCGCGCTGCTGAGGGGTCTCGCCCATTGGACGGCTCCCGAATGTTCCGGGAGGGACCGTAGACCATCCATTGCCTGATCAGCAAGCATTTTCGATTGTCCATCGCCTAGGTGTGCTTGCTACATAATGCCGGAGGCACTGGAGGTCAGCATGATCCACAGCGTCGCCGGCATGCTGGAAGGCGGCAGGCTGGTGATGCGCCCGCCGTTTCGCGAACCGCATCACTCGGCGTCGCAGGCGGCGCTGACCGGCGGGGGGCAGCGGGCGAGGCCGGGCGAGGTCAGCCTGGCGCATCGCGGCGTGCTGTTCCTCGACGAACTGCCGGAGTTCCCCAAGCAGACCCTGGAGTCACTGCGCCAGCCGATGGAGTCGGGCCGCACGACGGTGGCGCGGGCCGCGGCGCACATCACCTATCCGGCACGCTTCCAGTTGATCGCGGCGATGAATCCGTGCCGCTGCGGCTATCTCGGCGATGCTTCGCGCGAGTGCGGCAAGGCGCCCCGTTGCGGCGAGGATTACCAGAATCGCATCAGCGGCCCGGTGCTGGACCGCATCGACCTGACGGTGGAGGTGCAGCCGGCCTCGGCCGCCGAACTGGCGCGCGCGCCCACGGGGGAGAAGAGCGCGGTGGTGGCAGCCCGGGTGGCGCGAGCCCGCGCGGCACAGCGTGCGCGGTATGGCGAGGATGGGCCGGCCAGCAACGCCGAGGCCGACAGCCGCGAGGTGCTGCTGGTGGCGGAGGCGCAGGCGCTGGCCGGGCAGGCGATGGACAAGCTGCGGCTGTCACCGCGCGGCTATACACGCGTGCTGCGCGTCGCGCGCACGATCGCGGATCTTGCCGGCGCCGCTCTGGTGCAGCGTCCGCATGTCGCCGAGGCACTGGCGTTCCGCCATCGCATGCCGGGACGGAAGGTGTGATACCGCCAAGCGCAGGTCTTGACTTGTAATCATCATGCCCGCGCAAGCAGGAGCCCAGAGCCAAAATCCCCAGCCCAGAAGATTACGATAACCCCTGGATCCCCGCTTGCGCGGGGATGACAACCTATTGAATGCATCCGCGCGACGGCATAGCCCCTACGCTTCAAGACGGAACGCATCTCTGATACGCCGCACCGCGCCCGCTGCATCCACCACCAGCAGGTCGAAGCGCACGCCTTTGGCGCCCCAGGCGGGATGCGTCGCCAGCACGACCTCGGCGGCCGCGAGCAGGCGTGCCTGCTGGCGTGGCGAGAGTGCCGCCGCGGCATCGGCGAGCGTTGGGCGCGCCTTCACCTCGACGATGGCAAGCACACCGTCCTTCTCGGCCAGGACGTCCAGCTCGCCTGCCTCGGTCCGCACCCGGCGGTCCAGCACCGCCCAACCCTCACGCGCCAGCGCCGCGCAGGCGGCATCCTCCGCACTGACGCCGAACGCGTAGGCGCGGCTTCCCTTCCGGCGACGCAGCGACATGGGCTGCATCGTGCCGGGCTACCGCTAAGCATGCGTGAACGCCGCCGTGACGGAGTTCACAGCGGCACGGGAACCGGAGTGGCCCGGCCGGACTGACCCAGGAAACCGCCCTGCCGCCCGCCGCATGGCGGAAATGCGGTGGCGCTACATACGGGGCGTTTGTCCGCCACCGACCACATGCTACAGGACAGCGATCAGTTGTCAGTGGTCAGTGCCATGAACGAACAGAGTCCCGCCGCCAGCCTGCAGCGGTTCTTCGGCGCCAAGCTGGCCGAGACCGACCCGGAGCTGGCGGCCGCACTCAGCGCCGAGCTGGTCCGCCAGCAGGACGGCATCGAGCTGATCGCCAGCGAGAATGTCGTCTCGGCCGCCGTGCTGGAGACGCAGGGCTCGGTGCTCACCAACAAATACGCCGAGGGCTACCCGGGACGGCGCTACTACGGCGGCTGCGTGCATGTGGACGTGGCCGAGCAGCTCGCAATCGACCGGGCGAAACGGCTATTTTCCTGCGGGTTCGCCAATGTGCAGCCGCATTCGGGCGCGCAGGCCAACCAGGCGGTGTTCCTGGCGCTGCTGCAGCCGGGCGACACGATTCTGGGCATGAGCCTCGCTGCCGGCGGCCACCTGACCCACGGCGCGGCACCCAACCTGTCCGGCAAGTGGTTCCGCGCCGTGCAGTACGGCGTACGGCGCGACGACGGGCTGCTGGACTACGACGAGCTGGAAAGTCTGGCGCGGGCGGAAAAGCCGAGGCTGATCATCGCCGGCGGTTCGGCCTACCCGCGTTTCATCGACTTCGCCCGCATCCGCAGGGTGGCAGACGAGGTCGGCGCGTCTTTCATGGTGGACATGGCGCATTTCGCCGGGCTGGTCGCCGCCGACCTGTTCCCCAGCCCACTGCCGCACGCCCATGTGGTCACCACCACGACGCACAAGACGCTGCGTGGCCCGCGCGGCGGCATGATCCTGGCCAACGATGCGGAGATCGGCCGGAAAATCAATTCAGCAGTGTTCCCCGGCCTGCAAGGCGGGCCGCTGATGCACGTCATCGCCGGCAAGGCCGCCGCCTTCGGCGAGGCGCTCCGCCCGGAATTCCGCACCTACCAGAAGGCCGTCGTCGAAAACGCCAAGGCGCTCGCCGAGACGCTCGCCCAGCAGGGCCTCGCCATCGTCACCGGCGGCACCGACTGCCATCTGTTGCTGGTCGATCTCCGCCCCAAGCGGGTCACCGGCAAGGCGACGGAGGCCAGCCTCGAACGTGCCCGCGTCACCGCCAACAAAAACGCCATCCCATTCGACCCCGAGAAGCCGGCGATCACCTCCGGCATCCGGCTGGGCTCCCCCGCAGCCACCTCGCGCGGCTTCGGCACGGCCGAATTCCGCGAGATCGGGCTGCTGATCGATGAGGTGCTGGAGGGACTTGCCCGCTCCAACGACGGCTCGAACGCGACGGCCGAGGCCGCGGTCGGGACCAGGGTGCAGGCGCTGTGCGCCCGCTTCCCGCTGTATCGCGCACGGTAGCCGGCGATGCGCTGCCCGTTCTGCGGCCACGAGGATACACAGGTGAAGGACAGCCGTCCCAGCGAGGACGGCAGTGCAATCCGACGCCGGCGCTTCTGCGGCAATTGCGGCCAGCGCTTCACCACGATCGAGCGGACGCAGTTGCGTGAACTGACCGTGGTGAAGGCAGACGGGCGTCGCGTCCCGTTCGAGCGCGAGAAGCTGGCCCGCTCGATCCGCATCGCGCTACGCAAGCGGCCGATCCAGGAGGAGCGCATCGAGCGCATTGTCAACGGCATCGTTCGCCAGCTCGAGGCATCGGGCGAAAGCGACATCCCGTCGAAGCAAATCGGCGAGCTGGTGATGGACACGCTGAAGGAGCTGGACCCGGTTGCCTATGTCCGCTTCGCCAGCGTCTACCGGAATTTTCGCGAGGCCAAGGACTTCGAGGACTTCATCGGCTCGCTGGGCGAGGCTACGTAGTCCCGACCATGGCCGAGCCGTCACGCACCACGAGAGCGGAAGACATAGCCCATATGCGCTCGGCGCTGGCGCTGGCGCGGCGCGGGGTCGGCAATACCTGGCCCAATCCGTCGGTGGGCTGCGTCGTGGTGAAGGATGGCCGCGTGATCGGGCGCGCCGTGACGGCGCCTGGCGGTCGCCCGCATGCCGAACCAGCGGCGCTGGACCTCGCGGGTGGGGCCGCGCGCGGGGCCACCGTCTACGTCACGCTGGAGCCCTGCTGCCACTGGGGGCGCACGCCGCCCTGCACCGACGCCCTGATCAGTGCCGGCGTGGCCCGCGTGGTGATCGCCACCCGAGACCCCGATCCGCGGGTGGATGGTGCCGGCATCGCCAAGCTGCGCGCAGCCGGCATCGAGGTCGAGGAAGCCGTGCTGCAGGACGAGGCGGACGCGGTGGCGGCGGGGTTCCGCTCGCGGGTTCGCCTGGGCCGTCCGCTGGTCACATTGAAGCTCGCCTCGACGCTGGATGGCCGGATCGCGACACGGTCGGGCGAAAGTCGCTGGATCACCGGCGAGGCCGCGCGCCGTGCGGCGCACGCGCTGCGTGGCCGGCACGACGCGGTGATGGTCGGCGTCGGGACGGTGATGGCAGACGACCCGGAGCTGACCTGTCGTCTCTCCGGCTATCGCCCCAATCCGGTGGTGCGCGTGGTGGCGGACAGCCACCTGCGCACCCCGCTCACCGCGACACTCGTCGCGACCGCATCGCGCAGCCCGACCTGGATGCTGATCCGCGAAGGCACCGATCCCGAGCGCCGGCGTGCGTTCGCCGATCTTGGCGTCACGCTGATCGAGGTGGCAGGCTCGGAGGTCGGCGTCGATCCGACGCAGTCGCTCACCGCCCTGGGCGATGCTGGGCTCACCCGGCTGCTGGTGGAGGGCGGCGCCCAGCTCGCCGCTTCGCTGCTGCGCGCCGACCTGGTGGACCGCATCGCCTGGTTTCACGCACCCGCCGTCATGGGTGGCGATGCCTGGCCCGCGGTGCAGGCGTTCGGCATCGAGCGGCTGGATGCCATGCCGCGCTTCGCACGCACCGCCGAGACACCGCTCGGCGATGACATGCTGACCGAATTCACCAGGAAGGTCTGAATGTTCACCGGCATCGTCACGGCGCTCGGCATGATACGCAGCATCGCTCCCCTGGGCAGCGGGGAGGACATGCGGCTGGCGATCACGGCCCCCTGGCCGGACACCGCCTCGATCGCCGTCGGTGCCTCGATCGGCTGCTCCGGCTGCTGCCTGACCGCGGTCGAGATCGGAGCGGACTGGTTCGCCGCCGACGCCTCGGCCGAAACGCTCGGCAAGACCACGCTGGGACGCTGGCGGGTGGGAACGCGCGTCAATCTGGAGCGCTCGCTCCGGCTCGGCGACGAACTGGGCGGACACCTCGTCTCCGGTCATGTCGACGGCGTCGGCGAGGCGCTGTCGTCCGCGCCGGAACATGGCTCGACGCGCTGGCGCTTCCGCGTCCCCCCCGCCCTCTCGCGCTTCATCGCGGTCAAGGGCAGCATCGCCGTGGACGGCGTGTCGTTGACGGTCAACGAGGTTACGGACGATACCTTCGGGGTGAACATCATTCCGCACACCGCCGCGGTGACTGGCTTCGGATCGCTCAGGCCAGGCGATGCGGTGAATCTCGAGATCGACATGCTGGCCCGCTATGTCGCGCGGCTCGCGGAGTTCAAGTGATGCATGACGTCAAGACCGTCGAGTTGTCGCAGTACCTGTCCAGCGCGGACGAGCTGATCGAGGAAGCGCGCAACGGCCGGATGTTCATCCTGGTCGACGACGAGGACCGGGAAAATGAAGGCGACCTCGTCGTGCCGGCGCAGTTCGCCACGCCCGACGCGATCAACTTCATGGCGCGCCATGCGCGCGGCCTGATCTGCCTGGCAATGACCGGCCAGCGGGTGGAGCAGCTCGGACTGCCGCTGATGAGCGCGCACAACAGCACACGGCACCAGACGGCGTTCACCATCTCGATCGAGGCGCGCGAGGGAGTCACCACCGGGATTTCCGCGCATGACCGCGCGCGGACCATCGCGGTGGCGATCAACCCCGAATGCGGCCGCGACGACATCGTCACCCCCGGCCACGTCTTCCCGCTGATGGCGCGCGAGGGCGGCACGCTGGTGCGCGCGGGCCACACCGAGGCGTCGGTGGACATCGCGCGCAAGGCCGGGCTGTACCCGGCCGCAGTGATCTGCGAGATCATGAACGACGACGGCACCATGGCCCGCCTGCCGGACCTGGTTACGTTCGCCCAGAGGCACAATTTCAAGCTCGGTTCGATCGCCGACCTGATCGCTCACCGCCGGCTCACCGAGCGTCTGGTGAAGCGCGTGGCCGACGGCATGTTCCGCCACGTCGCAGGCGGCGACTGGCGCGCCGTCGTGTACGCCAACACGGTCGAGTATCAGGAACATCTCGCCCTGGTGAAAGGCGACCTGAGCGGGCCGGAGCCCGTCCTGGTGCGTATGCACGCCGTCGATCTGCTGGACGACATGACGGGCGGGCCGCACTGGATCGCCGTGCACGACGCGATGCACCATATCAGCTCCGAGGGCCGCGGTGTCGTGGTGCTGATCCGCGAGCACCGCAAGACCGCACTGGCCGAGCGGGTGAGCCAGCTGGCGGCAAGTCCGCGACCGCAACGCGAGCTGCGCGACTACGGCATCGGCGCACAGATCCTGCTCGATCTCGGCGTGAAGGACATGATCCTGCTATCGAACCGGCGACGGACGATCGTCGGCCTGGACGGCTACGGGCTGAACATCGTGCAGCAGCGGTCGATCCCGAACATCGTCGGCGAGAGCTACACCGGATGAGCACCGAGGATGCCCCGCTGCCGTCCGCGCCACGCATCGACGGCCCGCCGCCGCATCTGCTTCTCGTGCGCGCTCCATACTACCGCGCCGTGGTGGACGGGCTGACCGATGGTGCGACGCGCATCCTGCGCGAGGCAGGCGCCACGTTCGAGCAGTTGGATGTCGCCGGCGCGTTCGAGCTGCCGCAGGCGATCCGCATCGCCACGCGCGGCTCGCGGCGCTTCGACGGCTTCGTGGCACTCGGCTGTATCGTGCGCGGCGAGACGGACCACTACGAATTCATCAGCCGCGCGACGATGGAAGGGCTGATGCAGGTCGCGTTGCAGTTCGGACTGGCGCTCGGCACCGGGCTGCTGACCTGCGACACGCTGGCGCAGGCCGAGGCGCGGTCCGGGCGAGACGGCCACAACAAGGGAGCAGAAGCCGCGGCGGCTGCGCTGTTGCAGATCAGTGCGGCACGGCATCTCGGCGCGGTGTGATGGGCAGATCGCCGCGCAGGCCGCGGACCGCCTCGCGCGTTGCCGCCGTCCAGGCGCTGTTCCAGAGCGAGCAGGGGCAGGACAACCCCGAGACGGTGATCGACCAGTTCGTCCGCCACCGGTTGGGTGAGCTGCCTGGCACCGGTGGTTTCGAGGAAGGCCGCGTGCCCGACGCCGAGGTACCGCTGTTCGCCCGCATCGTGCGCGCCGCGGTCGCGCAGCAGGACACGATCGACCGCATGCTGGCCGAGGCGCTGCCGGCCGACTGGCCGCTGGCGCGCATCGACCCGGTGCTGCGCGCGTTGATGCGCGCCGGTGTGGCGGAGTTGGCGATGGTCGGCGGCCCACCCGCCAAGGTCGTCATCAACGAGTATCTCGACGTGGCCCGCGGTTTCTTCACCGGTGCCGAACCAGGGATGGCGAACGCGGTACTGGACCGGCTGGCGCGGCTGTTGCGGCCGGCGGAATTCGGAGCGTAGGGCGGAAAAGCGCAGCGCATTCCGCCTCACGAGGGCAGAGGCGGAATGCGCTGCGCTTTTCCGCCCTACATTCATGCTACCGTCATGGCAGGGAAGGGATGAAGGTGCGGCGATGGATGCATCCGACCTGAGGGTGTTCGAAGCGGTGGCGCGCCTCGGCGGCATCGGCCGGGCGGCGCTGGAGCTGAACACCGTGCAGTCGAACGTCACCACCCGCGTACGGTCCCTCGAGCAGGAGTTGGGCACCAAGCTGTTCGAACGGCATGCCCGCGGCGTCACGCTCACCGCCGCCGGCCGCCGCCTGCTGCCCTATGCCGCCGAGGTCAAGGACCTGCTGGCACGCGCGCGGCGCGCCGCGATAGACGACGGCAGGCCGAAGGGTCCGCTGACGATCGGCACGATGGAGACCACGGTGGCGATGCGGCTGCCGCGCATCATCGCGTCCTACGCCACCGCCCATCCTGAGGTGGATCTGACGCTGCGAACCGGCACCTCCGCCGAATCGGTGACGCGCGTGCTGGAGCGCGAGCTCGACGGCGCATTCGTCGCCGGCCCGGTCGACCACGCCGAACTGGTGCAGGAGACCATGTTCCGCGAGGAGCTGGTTGTCGTCACCGCGCCGGCGATCCAGGGGCTGCAGGAAGTCGGCCGCGCTGGCGAGCTCAAGATGCTGGTGCTGCGGGTCGGCTGCTCCTACCGCCAGCGGCTGGAGACAGTGTTGGCATCACGCGGCATCGTCGATGTGCGGGCGCTGGAGTTTGGCTCGCTGGACGCGATCATCGGCTGTGTGTCGGCAGGCATCGGCATCACGCTGCTGCCGCGCAGTGTGGTCACCGCGGCGGCGCGCGTCGGCGAGGTGGCACTGCACGCGCTGCCGCCACAGGAAGCGATGGTGGACACGCTGTTCATCCGCCGCCGCGACGGCTACGCGACCAGTGCGCTGTCAGCGTTCATGCACATGGTGCGCACCGGGCCAATCGAGACGATGCAGGCTGCAGCTGCCGAATGATCCTGGGGGTGTCCGACTGTCATTGCGAGCGCAGCGAAGCAATCTCGGTGCGCACTTGCCCCGAGATTGCCGCGTCGCTGCGCTCCTCGCAATGACAGTATGGGTCGAGTGGCCGGTTACCTCACACGCTCATCTGCGGGCACGACGACAATCAGTCATCGTCTCCACGCGCTACATCCCCCAGCGCCGGACGAACCACATCTTCACGAAATGGGTGAGCACCGCGTAGGCAAGCAGCATCGCCGCCACGCAGGCCCAGTACAGCGGCGGCAGCGGCACGAAGCCGAGCGTCGTGCCCAGCGGCGTATAAGGAATGGTGCCGCCGATCGCCGCGATGACGATGGTGGTCAGGATCAGTGGCGTGCTGGCGCGGCTTTCGAGAAACGGAATCCGCGCGGTGCGGATGATGTGGATGATCAGCGTCTGCGTCAGCAGCGATTCGACGAACCAGCCGGCCTGAAACAGCGGCGCGTTGTTCCAGGAATCGAACACGTAGAGCATGGTGAAATAGGTGGCGTAGTCGAAGATCGAACTCATTGGACCGATCAGGACGACGAATTTCGTCAGATTGCCGATGTCCCAACGGCGCGGCACGGTAAGGTATTCCGGATCGACATTGTCGGTTGGAATCGTCGTCTGCGAGAAATCGTAGAGCAGGTTGTTGGTCAGGACCTGAATCGGTTGCATAGGCAGGAATGGCAGGAAGATGCTGGCACCGAGCACGCTGAACATGTTGCCGAAATTCGAGCTGGCACCCATTTTGATGTACTTGGTGATGTTGCCGAAGATCTTGCGGCCTTCCAGCACGCCCTCGCCCAGCACGGCCAGGCTCTTCTCCAGCAGGATGATGTCGGCGGATTCCTTGGCGATATCCACCGCCGTGTCGACCGAGACACCGACATCGGCGGCCTTCAGCGCCGGCCCGTCGTTGATGCCGTCGCCGAGGAAGCCCACCACGTGGCCACGTCGGTGTAGCGCATCGATCACCCGCGCCTTCTGCGCCGGTGAGACCTTGGCGAACACGCTGGCCTCTTCGGCGGCGACGCCGAGCGCCTCGTCGGACATCGCCTCGACCTCGCTGCCCAGCACGATGCGGCCCATCGGCAAGCCGACCTGGTGACAGATCGTGCGCGTGATCACCTCGTTGTCGCCGGTCAGGATTTTCACTGCCACCCCGGAGCGGTTCAACATGACGATCGCAGCCGCCACCGTCTCCTTCGGCGGATCGAGGAAGGCGATGTAGCCCAGCAGCGTCAGTCCGGTTTCATCCGGCACGTCATAGCTGCGCTTCGGTTCGGCGATCTCCTTGAATGCGACGGCGACGACGCGGAATCCTTCGGAATTGAGCTTCTCCATTTCCCGCTTGGCATCGGCGAAGTGCGTGGCATCGAGCGTGCCACCCGTATCGCCCAGCACGTAATGGTCGCAGACTGCGAAGATCTCCTCGACCGCGCCCTTGGCGATCAGCAGATGCGTGCCGTCGCCACGATCCAGCACGACGGACATCCGCCGGCGCTGGAAGTCGAAGGGAATTTCGTCGACCTTGGCATAACGCGCGGCGATGCTCGCATGTTCAGGACGTTGCGCATGCCGCAACACCGCCTCGTCCAACAGGTTCTTCAAGCCGGACTGGTAGTGGCTGTTCAGAAAGGCGTATTCCAGGACGCGGGCGGATTCCTCACCCTCGAAGTCCAGGTGGTATTGCAAGATGATGCGGTTTTGCGTCAGCGTGCCGGTCTTGTCGGTGCACAGCACGTTCATCGCACCGAAATTCTGAATCGCGTTCAGCCGCTTGACGATGACCCGCTTGTGCGCCATGGCGATCGCGCCCTTCGCCAGGTTCACCGTCACGATCATCGGCAACATTTCGGGTGTCAGCCCCACGGCGACGGCAACGGCGAACAGCAGCGCCTCCGTCCAGTTGCCCTTGGTCAGGCCGTTGATCAGAAATACCGCGGGCACCATCACGCAGATGAAGCGGATCATCAGCCAGGTGAAACGGGTGATGCCCTTGTCGAAATCGGTCTGCGCCCGCTGTCCGACGAGGCTGTCCGCGAGCTGACCGAAGTAGGTCCGTCCGCCGGTCTGCAGGACCAGGCCGGTCGCCGTGCCGCTCAGCACGTTGCTGCCCATGAAGCACAGGTTCGTCAGGTCGAACGGGTCGGTTATCGTCGCCGGGGGCACATCCTCGTGCTTGTCCACCGGCATCGCCTCGCCGGTGAGCGCCGCCTGGTCGACGTGCAGGTCCTTCGTCGCCAACAGCCGGAGATCGGCCGGCACCAGGTCCCCGGCAGACAGTTGCACGATGTCACCCGGCACCAGCCGGTCGATCGGCACCTCCTTCGCTTGCGAGCCATCGCTTGGCGAGCGGCGCCGCACCGTCGCCGTCGTCTTCACCATCGCGCGCAACTCGGCCGCCGCACGGTTGGAACGGTGTTCCTGCACGAAGGCCAGACCCACACTGAGCACGACCATCGATGCGATGACGACTGCGGCACGCGCATCGCCGGTCAGCCAGGAGACGACGGCGAGCGAAAGCAGCAGCGCGTTCAATGGATTCTTGGCGCGACCAGCGAGTTCGCGCGGAATGGTCTGCGGCCGTTCGCGCGCGATCTGGTTTGGGCCGAGCCGCCGCAGCCGGCCGGCCGCCGCCAATTCGCTCAGTCCGTCAAGCGACGTGCCGAATTTGCCGAGCAGTTGCTCCGGCGCGATCCGACTGTTGGCGATCATCTCGCCAGACGACGCGACTTCCGTCGGTGCATGCCTGCCACCGACGCCCCACCATCGCAGGTGCCACCGCCGGCGATCGGCGGTCGGTTCGCCGCGCTCCCGCACCGATCCTTCCGTCATGATGTCAGCCTCCCGGTTCGAGCACTCTGCAACGATGCCATACTTGGGAGCGATACCAAGCGGCTGGTCCGCACTGCTCTATGTTCGCCAGGTTCGCTCGTTCGGCAAATAGCGCGTAACATGCCATGCGCGGTCAGAGGCCACCGCGGCAGCCATGGAGCAAAGCGATGCCGTTCGACGAAACCTCCCGTCGCCCTGGCCGCAGGCCGTCGCGCAACGTGCTGGGCGGTTCGCTCGACACCTGCTCGATCAGGCCGATGACCGGCTTCTTCCGCAACGGCTGCTGCGAAACCAGCGCCGAGGACCTCGGCAGCCACACGGTCTGTGCCGTGATGACGGCGGAGTTCTTGGCATTCAGCAAGGCATGCGGCAACGATCTGTCGACGCCGCGGCCCGAATTCGGCTTTGCCGGTTTGCAACCCGGCGATCGCTGGTGCCTGTGCGCGCCGCGCTGGCAGGAGGCGCTGGAGACCGGCGCCGCACCGCGCGTCGTGTTGCGCGCCACCGAGGAGGGAGCACAGCAGCATTGCGCGCTGGCCGACCTCAAGAAGTACGCCGTCGACCTGGCTTGAGGCGTGGCCAGCGACCTCCCCGCCGAATTCGCGCTGATCGCGCGGCATTTCAGGCCGCTTGCCGGGCCAGGGGCGCTCGACCTGCAGGACGACGCGGCGGTGCTGGCGCCGCCGCCAGGACGCGAACTGGTGCTGACCGCCGACGCAATGGTGGCCGGCGTCCATTTCCTACCGGACGATTCGCCGGATCTCGTCGGGCGCAAGCTGCTGCGCGTGAACCTGTCCGACCTCGCGGCCAAGGGAGCGACGCCGCTCGGCTACCTGATGACCGTCTCGACACCGCGCGACACACCGGATGCCTGGTTCGCCGGCTTCGCCGCCGGCCTGGCGCAGGATCAGAAGGAGTACGGCGTCACGCTGCTCGGCGGCGACACCACCTCGACGCCCGGGCCGATCTCGCTGTCGCTCACCATCCTCGGCCATGTCGCACCCGGCCAGGCCGTCCATCGCGTGGGGGCGCAACCGGGTGACGGCATCTGGGTCACCGGCACGATCGGCGACGGCGCGCTCGGGCTCGCCGTGGCACGCGGCAGGCTGCAGGACCCCAGCGGCTATCTGCTCTCGCGCTACCGGCTGCCACAGCCGCGTGTCGGCCTGGCGATCGCCGGCATCGCCTCGGCCGGCATGGATGTATCCGACGGGCTGGTGCAGGACCTCGGCCACCTCTGCCGCGCCGGCGGCCTCACCGCGGAGATCGACGCCGCGCTCGTGCCGCTGTCGCCGCAGGCACGCCAGGCGGGGCCGGAGTGGCTGGTCACCTGCCTCACCGGCGGCGACGATTACGAACTGCTGCTGGCGGTCCCGCCTGGCCGCGAAGCCGCCCTGCAGCAGGTTGCACAGGCTGCCGGCATCGCTGTCACGCGGATCGGCAGCTTCCGCTCCGGGCCAGCGCAGGTCATGGTGCGCGGCCCCGATGGCAAACCGATGACGCTTGCCACCGGCGGCTGGAGCCACTTCTGATGATGCTTTGGATGATGCGATTCACGCTTCGCACCTTCGGCGCTTCGCGACCGCATCATTGAACTGGCCGCAGAGATGAACCGCAACGTCTGGCTCCTGTTCTGCTGTCAGGCGCTGATGAACGCCGTGATGTCCGGCCAGACGGTGATGAGCGCGCTGATCGGCCACGCACTGGCGGTGGACAAGGCGCTGAATACGCTGCCGATGGCGATCCAGATGACCGCGACGATGACCGCCTCGATCCCGGCCGGCATCGTGTTTTCCCGGCTTGGCCGCAAGCCGGGGTTCTGGCTCGGCTGCATCGGCTCGCTGCTCGGCAGCCTGACCTTCGCCCTCGGCGTCTGGCTCGGGAATTTCCAGGTCTATTGCGCGGGGGCCGCCTGTGCCGGGCTGGGCTTTGGCATCGCGCAGCATCTGCGCTTCGCGGCGGCCGAAGTGGCTGCACCGGAAGCGCGCACCCGCGCCATCGCCCTGGTGATGGCCGGCGGTGTGCTGGCCGCCATCATCGGCCCGGAAATCGTCAAGCGCACCAACATGCTGCTGCCACCGCTGATGTTCCTCGGCACCTATCTGTGCCTGACGATCCTGCCGCTGATCAGCGCCACGCTGCTGCTGTTCATCGAATTGCCGCCGGCGGTCCGGCCGGTGAGCGAACCGGTGCCGTTCCGCACCATCATCGCCCGCCCCAGCTTCCTGACCGCCGTGGTCTCCAGCATGGTCGGCTACGGCACGATGAACCTGGTCATGGCATCGACGCCGCTGCAGATGCTGTTCTGCGGCTTCGGCGTGAACGCCAGCGCCGACGTGATCCGCGCGCATTCGATCGCCATGTTCCTTCCCGGCTTCGTCACTGGACGGCTGATCCAACGCTTCGGTGCGCATTCGATCATCTGCACCGGCGCCGTGCTCACGCTGCTCTGCGTCGTCACCAACCTGAGCTTCAGCCCGGTGCTCGCCACGTTCATGGTGGCGCTGGCCCTGCTCGGCGTGGGCTGGAACTTCCTGTTCGTCGGCGGCACCACGCTGCTGGCGACCTCCCACGACCCGCACGAGCGCGTGCGCGTTCAGGCGACGAACGACTTCATCGTGTTCGGCACCGTTGCGTGCACAGCCTTTGCGTCAGGCGCCATCGAGGCAACCGGCGGCTGGGCCGCGCTGAACCTGGTGGTCGTGCCGCCGACGCTGCTGGCGGCTGGGTTGGTGGTCTGGCACTGGTCCGCCCGCGCGCGGCTGGCGCCGGCGTGAGCCTGGGTCCCGACGATCAGTAGGCCGGCGCCGGTGCGCCCCCGGACGGCGCGCCAGGCGTCGGCGCGAACGCGCTGAAGCGGCCGATATTGCCGAACAACTGCTGCAGGAACGTGGCCTCGGTCCCCGGCGACGGGGTCGAGCGTGCCACCACCGACACCGGCAGCGCATCGTCCTGGTTGAGCCGCTTCATATCCTGCAGCACGCCCTGATCGTTGAAGCTCAGCACCACCACGTCCTGGCTCAGCACGCCCTGGGTGCGGGCGATTCGCGGGCGGGTGACCTCGCTGATGTAGATCCAGGTGTTGTCATCGAAGGTGGCCCGCGCGGTCGGCGATCCGATCAATGCCGTCACGTCGGCCCGTGTGGAGGTTCCGGGCACCAGCTCCTTGAGCTGGTCCGCGTCCACGCGATTGCCGCGCAGTTGCGGCTGCGCTTCGAAGAAGCTGCAGCCGCCGAGCAGCAGGCAGGCGACCAGGAGCAGTCGGGCGCATCCACGCACGGAGTATGATAACAGAAAGGCTGAATGGTCTCTGTCCACCTGGGCGTATCCTCGGCTCCGCGCTATGTCACCTCGGTGTCACGGCGGCCGGTCGCTTGTCAATCGTGGGCCCCGGACGTGTCGCGGCTGCTGACAAGGGTAATCGCATTGGTGGCGGGTCTGCTGGGTCTGAAGGGGTTGCGCCGGGCCAACCGCCATGCGCGGGCTGGCTTTGCGCTGTATGGCACCGCGGTCGCCGCGGCGCGCGAAGGGTATCTCTACGAGTCGCTCGGCGTGCCGGACACGCTGGATGGCCGGTTCGACCTCGTGTCGCTTTACGCCTTCCTGCTGATCCATCGCCTGCGCGGATTGCCCGAGCCCGGCCCGGCCCTGGCTCAGGCGGTGTTCGATGCCATGTTCAGCGACATGGACATGAACCTGCGCGAGCTGGGGGTGAGCGACCTGAGCGTCGGCAAGCGCGTGCGCGCGATGTGGGAAGCGTTCCACGGCCGCGCCAACGCCTATGCGGCGGCGATGCAGGCAGCAGACCACGCGGCGCTGGAGGCGGCGCTGGCACGCAACGTCTGGCGTGGCGCGGCGCCGCCCGATGGGGCGCCCGCTGCGCTGGCCCGCCTGATGCTGGCGCAGACCGCGTATCTGGCCACCCAGGAGCCCGCCGCGCTCGCATCGGGCGAGGCGCGGTTCCTGCCGGCCGTGGCGGCAGTGCGATGACGCCCGAGCTGCACAGGCCGCTCGCGGTAGCGCGGGTCGGCCCTGCCGGGCTGGCTTTCGTGGTCGAGGCCAGTCGGGACGAATGTGCCGCGCTGGCGCTTCGGATGAACCTGCCCGAGGTGCTGTCGCTGACCTGCCGTTTTCATCTGGAACAGGATCTTGCCGAGACCCTGGTGGCGCACGGCCATCTGATCGCGCAGGTCGTGCAGACCTGCATTGTTTCGCTCGACGACTTCACAACGACTGTCGAGGAGCGTTTCGCGATCCGTTGTGTAGCGGCGGGCACGGAGAGCGACGATTCGGACCCCGAGGCACTGGACGAGATCCCCTATGTCGACGGGATCGTCGATCTTGGCGAGGCCGCCGCCGAGCAGCTCGCGCTGGCGCTCGATCCATATCCCCGCGCCGCCGGCGCAGTGCTGCCGGAAATCGAGGCCGACCCGGAACCTCACCAGTTTGCCGCCCTCGCCGCGCTGAAGCGTCGCCACTAGCGTGGCGCGTATCCCCAGCAATGATGTGCATGGCGCTTGACGCGGACCGTCAGTAATACTAACTAACACCCGTCAACGGGCGGACTCCGCCCGGAAGCCGAAGGCGCGGTGAGCGCCGTCCAACACAGCCTCCCCCCCTCAAATCGCCGGAGACACGATGATCATGGACCTGACACCGCTGGTGCAGGCGCTGACGGCGCTTGCCTTGGTGGCACTCACTTCGGCCACGCCCTATCTCGCGCCGGTGCTGCGCCGCTACCTGCACATCCGGCTCACCGCGACCCAGGCCGCGGCGATCCAGTCGGCCGCGGATGCCGGCGCCAAGGCCGCCTACGGCTACATTGCCACGAACACCGCCAGCTATCGCGATGTGACGATCCGGAACGTAGCCCTGGCCAAGGGCGTGCAACATGTCATCGCATCAACGCCGGAAGCCCTGGCCGCGCTTGGCATCACGGAGGACCACGTCCGGCGGATGGTCGAGGCAAGGTTCGGCGGCCTGCTCGCGGCCGATCCGAGCGTCTCGATCGCCGAGACGCAGCCAATCCCGGCGCAAGCCGCCGCCTGACCCCAACCAACAACCCGGAGACTTCAACATGCGACGCAACATCCTCGTGGCTCTAGGTGTGTACGGGCTGCCCCTGATCGCCAGCCTGTCCGCGTGCAGCAACCTCCCGCCCGACCAGCAGGCGAAGATCACGCAGGCGCTCGTCGTGGCCTGCGATGTCGACGGCGCGGTCGTGCCTCTCGCGCAACCCGTCGTCGCCACGCTCGGCCCGGCCGGCGCGACCGTCGCCAGTGTGGACAGCCTGCTCGTCCACCCTGCCGTCGTGGCTGCATGCCAGCGGCTCGGCGGCACGCCGGCCGGCGTAGCGCCGGTCGCTACCCCCGTCACGGTTCCCGATGCCGCTGCCGCATCCCCGGGCTGACGATTGCAACAACGCCTGGCGGCCAGTCTATCGCTCCCGATTCGGAGGCGCGTGACTCCACGTGCATTGGCCGCCAAGCGGTGCCATATTGATCAAACATGTTCAACACATCCTATCAAGTGATCCGTCAGCCAGATGGCAGCTTCCAGGTGAGGCTTACCAAATCCGGCGACCTTCCCCGCATCGCAGTTGGCTTTGCCACATTGGCCGACGCAAACGCCTGGGTGGCACGCGACAGGCGCCTGGCCAGTGTGCCCGATCCCTGGATCCCGAGCGCACACCGGCGCTTGAACCGACGCTGACGGCCAGCAGGCCAATGCCCGAACCGCGCCGCGCGTCCCTTGCGACCCGCCCTACCCTCTGCTAGACGGCGCGGCTTGCATTGTTGACAGAATGTGACTGCCCCATCCTGCCTTAACCGAACCGCAGGGCATCACGCAGACCGGAGGGGCGAAGTCCCATGGCCGTTCCCAAGAGAAAGACTTCGCCGTCCCGCCGTGGCATGCGACGCAGCCACGAGGCCCTGCCCCGCGAGACACACGCCGAATGCCCGAACTGCGGCGAGCTGCGGCGGCCGCATCACGTCTGCAGCCATTGCGGCTTCTATGACGGGCGCGAGGTCGTGGCAGCCGGGAAGGCGCTGAAGGGCGCTGTTCGGGCCTGACGCCGGGCCGCAGCGTGGCCTCCGTACGCCCTTGACCGCGACCTACACGCTGGCGGTGGACGCCATGGGTGGCGACCAAGCGCCGCTCATGGTGGTGGAAGGGCTGGAGATCGCCGCGGAGCGTCACCCGGGCGCGCGGTTCCTCCTGGTGGGCGATGAAGCCCAGCTTGCGCCGTTGCTCGATCGCCATCGCCGCGCCGCCGCCGCCTGCACGCTGCGGCATGCGCCCGAGGTGGTCGGCAACGACATGAAGCCTACCGCGGCGCTGCGCGTGCGCGGTTCGTCGATGCGCGTTGCCATCGATGCCGTCGCCGGCGGCGAGGCCTCCGGTGTCGTCACCGCCGGCAACACCGGCGCGCTGCTGGCGCTGGCCAAGATCGTCATCAAGACGCTGCCGGGCATCGATCGGCCGGCGATGGCGGCGATCGGCCCCTCGGCGCGCGGCGACATAGTGATGCTCGACCTTGGCGCGAACGTGTCATGCGACGCGCGCAATCTGGTCGAGTTCGCGGTGATGGGCGACGTCTTCGCGCGCACCGTGCTCGGTCTGACGGCGCCCTCCATCGGCCTGCTCAATGTCGGCTCCGAGGAGCTGAAGGGCGACGATACGCTGCGCCTGGCCGCCGAAGCGCTGCGGGCCAGCCATATCGCGCCGCAATTCGTGGGCTTCGTGGAGGGCCACGACATCGCCGCCGGCACGACCGACGTGGTGGTGACCGACGGGTTCACCGGCAACGTCGCGCTGAAGACCGGCGAAGGGGCGCTGAAGCTGATCGGCGACCTGCTGCGCCAGGTGTTCCGCAGCAGCCTCGCCGCGCGCATCGCCTATCTGCTGGCGCGACCCGGGCTGGAGCGGCTGCGCGAATGGCTGGACCCGCGCCGCTACAACGGTGCCGTGATGCTCGGGCTGAACGGCGTCGTGGTGAAGTCGCATGGCGGCACGGACGCGCAGGGCTTCGCGCATGCGGTGGATGTGGCGATGGACATGGTCGTACACCGCTTCAACGACCATATCCGCGAGGACTTGACGCGAATCGCCGGATTGATGGCGCTGACTGCCAAGAACAGCACCCAGGACAAGGACGGCGGGCGCGCTGCACGCCTCGCCACCGCACCGTAGGAAGACGATGCCCATCCGCTCCATCCTCGCCGGTGTCGGCGGCTACCTGCCTGAGCGTATCGTCAGCAATGACGAGCTGTCCCGCACCATCGAGACGTCGGACGAGTGGATCAGGGAGCGCACCGGGATCCGTCAGCGCTACATCGCGGCGCCGCACGAGACCGCGGCGTTCATGGGCACCGAGGCGGCGCGCGCCGCCCTGCGGCATGCCGACGCCGAACCTGCCGAGGTGGACGCGATCATCCTCGCCACCAGCACGCCGGACCAGGCGTTTCCGGCCACGGCGCTGCGCGTGCAGGCGGCGCTTGGGGTGCCGGGCGGGTTCGGCTTCGACCTCGCCGCGGCCTGCGCCGGCTTCATCTACGCGTTGTCGGTGGCCGACTGCATGATCCGCGTCGGCCAGGCGCGCGGGGTGCTGGTGATCGGCAGCGAGGTCTACTCGCGCATCATGAACTGGCAGGATCGCGGCACCTGCGTGCTGTTCGGCGACGGCGCGGGCGCGGTGTTCCTGCGCGCTGGCAAGGGCAGCGGCAGTATCGACCGCGGCATCCTGTCCACCCACCTGCACGCGCAGGGTACCCTGGGTGACATCCTGTATGTGGATGGAGCGGTCGGGCGCCACGACCGGCCGGGCCATCTGGTGATGAACGGGCGTGAGGTGTTTCGCCACGCGGTGACGCGGCTCGCCGAGGCGGTGGACGAGGCGCTCGCCGCCAACGGCCTGACCAGGCGCGACGTCGATTGGCTCGTGCCGCACCAGGCCAATCTCAGGATCATCGACGCGATGGGCCGCAAGCTCGGCCTGCCACAGGAGCGGGTGGTGATCACCGTGGACCGCCATGCCAACACGTCCGCTGCCTCGGTGCCGCTCGCGCTCGCCGAGGCGTGCCAGGACGGGCGCATCCGCCAGGGCGACCTGGTGCTGATGGAGGCGCTGGGCGGCGGCCTGACCTGGGGCTCCGCCCTGGTGCGCATGTGAATTCTGTGACTCGCTGCCGACGCTTGCCTGCAACATCCTGATCCTGATCGATTTTGCTTCGCTAATTGCTTGACGGCGGGGCACCGGCTGCCTAGCGTTCACGGATGCAGACCGTCACGCGCGCGCATCTGGCCGAGACGATCTATACCCAGGTTGGTCTGTCCCGGAACGAGTCCGCCGATCTGCTGGAGACGGTATTGGAGCGTGTGGCAGCCACGCTAGAAGCCGGAGAATCCGTCAAGATCAGTGGGTTCGGAACTTTTTCTGTGCGCCAGAAGGGCCGCAGGGTGGGACGCAATCCAAAGACCGGCAAGGAAGTGCCCATCCTGCCGCGCCGCGTCCTGGTGTTCCGCCCGAGCCATGTCTTGAAGGCGCGGGTGAACGGCACTGTTCCTGCTCAGGGTGAGGACGAATGAGCGACCCGGCCGAAGGGCTTGCGTCGCCTCCAGGCGGGCGCGCCCGGCCGAAGAAGGCGCCGAACGCATTTCGCACGATCAGCGAGGTGGCGGACGAACTGCATATACCGCAACACGTCCTCCGCTTCTGGGAAACGAAGTTCCCTCAGGTGAAGCCGCTGAAGCGCGGCGGCGGTCGGCGCTACTACCGGCCGGACGATATCGCGCTGCTGCGCCGGATCTCCGATCTGCTTTACATCCAGGGCTATACGATCAAGGGCGTGCAGCGGCTGCTGCGTGAGGGTGGCGGCAAGCTGTCGGACGACATTCCGCCTCCCAGCGCGGACGAACTGGAGGCGGCCGAGGCGGAACGGGCGGCTACGGTGCCCTTCGAGCCGGAGCTGCCGATGCCAGGCTTGGCCCCTCCCGCGCTACAGCCCCTAGCGGCGAGGATCAACGTGCGGCCGAAGGTGGATCCGGAAACCGAGCGCCTGCGTGCTCTGCTGGCCGAGACCCTGCGGGAACTGGAGGCGTTGCGAGCCCTGCTGCCCTGAGCGGCGTTGCGGCGATGATCCGCCGCTGGTAAACGAGCAGCTCCACGGTCGGAGCGTAGCGCAGCCTGGTAGCGCATCAGTCTGGGGGACTGGGGGTCGTGGGTTCAAATCCCGCCGCTCCGACCAATGGTCTCGATGCGCCGCCTGGGTCCCCGCTTGCTCGGGGATGACAACCTATTGGATCGGTCCGCCCTTTTTCGTCATCCCCGCGAATGCTTTCGTCATCCCCGCGAATGCTTTCGTCATCCCCGCGAAAGCGGGGACCCAGGGGCGCAATAGCCGCTCGATGGCTCACTCCTTGGCGGGGCGGTCCGCGTGTGGCAGCGCAGCTTCGATGATCTGCACCGCACGGCCCCGGTCGCCGGCGCTCAGCGCATGCAACGCTTGCTCGATCTCGTCGACCAAGAGGTCCTTGATAGGGGCGCTGGTCTGAAACAATGGCACCGACCGATCCAGCGCCCTCGTCTCGGCCATTTCGAGCGCCTGCTGCGCCTCGCCGGTGCGGCTGACCAGCAGCGCGGAACGCGCCGCCAGCAGATAGTCGCGTGTCGAGGCATTCTCGCCGATCGCCGGCGACGGGAGGTTCGGCGCGATGACCGAGGTGGTGTCCTCCGGCGTGATGTTGCCGGCCTTCTCAGACCTCGGCAGCGAGGCGCCAGTGCCAATTTCGTTGCCCGGCCGGGCGCCCGTCTCCGGATTGGCCCCCGGCGGCACACCCAGGACCAAAGGACGTTGCGCCGGCTGCGCGAACGAAGCCGACGCGATAACTCCGATCAGCACCGCAAACAGTCCCGCCAACAGCCGCATCGCCCGCATCTCCTGACGCCTCGATCGCAATCGATCGCTTCGCTGACACAGTGACTCGAAACGGCGAGCCGCGCCAAGCCGCGAGGTAGCTCAGGGCTCCACGACCAGCACGGGAACGCCACGCGAGGCAGCAATATGCGAGGACACCGCCGCATCGTCCACACCGCAGGCGCCGCGGGCCAGCACGACCAGGCGTTCGTTGCCCGCATCCAGCCCTTGCAGGACATCCTCCGGCGTCACGCCGGGAATGCTGCGCACGACGATCCGCTGGGATGGCAGCCCGGTGGCGCGCGCCTGCGCGGCCGCATCACTTGCGAGCTCCGGCGGGCCCGAGACGAGCAGCAGCAGGGTCTCGCCCGCCGCCGCAGCGATGCGCGCCGCGATGTGCAGAGCGGGATCCGACCTGGCGCACACCACCGCCGCCACCGGACCCTGCCTACGCACCAGCGCTTGCGGCACCAGCATCACCGAGGCGGCGCAGCCATGCGCTGCCTCCAGCCAATGCGTTGTGGCATGCACCAGACGCTCCGCCGGCAACCTCGGCTGCGCCACGACGATGATGTCGCCCGCCTGCGATGTCGCGGCAATGAACAGGGCGGGATCGCCGCTGACCACCTCGAACAGCCGCACGATGCCCAGCGCGCCGGCCACCTCGTCGAGCAACCGTTGCGCCTCGCTGGCCGCCGCGCGCTGCTCGTCTGCAATCCGTTCGCGGTCCAGCTTGTGCCAGGCGCCGGTCGCCAGGCGGAACTCGCGAATGAAAGGCAGTTCAGCGAGTTCGGGCAGCGCCTCCTCCTCGAGGAAGACGCCATGCAGAGCGAGGCCAAGCAGCTGCGCGAGTTCCGCCGCCGCGCGGATGATCGCCCGTTCGGCCGCACCATGATGCAGGTCCAGGATGACCTGGTGGTGCTGCGATCCGGCTGCCATGCTCACGTCCCGCCGGATGCTTCGGGCGGCGCGTCACGGCCGAACGCCTGCCGGGCCTTGGCGAACGCCGCAAGCCGGTCCTCCACCAGCCGGTTCACGCTCCCCTCCGGATACTTGCCGTCGCCGCCGCGCTCGCCCGCCGCGCGTCCGGTCAGCAATTGGATGCCCTGGTCGATCGTGCGAACCGGAAAGACCGCGAAGCGCCCCGCGGCGCAGGCTTCCACCACGTCGGCCCGCAACATCAGATGCTGCGCATTCGATTCCGGGATCAGCACGCCCTGCGTTCCGGTCAACCCGCGCGCGGCGCAGACATCGAAGAACCCCTCGATCTTTTCGTTCACGCCGCCGATCGCCTGCACCCTGCCATGCTGGTCGACCGATCCGGTCACCGCCAGGTCCTGACGCAGTGGCACCTCCGCCAGCACGGACAGCAGCGCGTAGAGTTCCGCCGACGAAGCGCTGTCGCCTTCGACGCCGCCATAGGATTGCTCGAACACCAGGCTGGCATACAGCGACATCGGCGTGTCGAGCGCATAGCGGCCACCCAGGAAGCCGCTCAGGATCAGCACACCCTTGGAATGGATCGGCCCGCCGAGTTCTACCTCGCGCTCGATATCGACAATGCGGCCGGCACCGGGCCGCACGCGCGACGTGATCCGCGTCGGCTGGCCGAACGCGTGGCCGGCGAGCGACAACACGCTGAGCCCGTTGATCTGGCCGACGCGGCTTCCTGTCGTGGCGATCAGCGCGATGTCGCGCAGGATCATCTCGCGGCCGCGTTCCTCCACGCGCGAGGCCCGGCGGCGCTGCTGCGCGATCGCCTGCTCAACGTCGACACGCGTCACGACGCCGCGGCCCCCCTGCCCCGCGCAATAGGACGCCTCGGCGACCAAATCGTGGATGCTCTCGACCAGCAGCGTGAGCTTGCTGGCATCGTCGGCCAGCCGCGCCGCATGCTCGATCACCCGCGCCACGCCGCCGCGATCGAGCGGCTTCAATCCGGCCCCCGCGGCGATCGAGCCGATCAGCCTTGCAATCATCGCCTCGCTCGCCGGCGAGCGGTCGACGTCGTCGTCGAAATCGGCGAGCACCTTGAAATGCTGCGCGGTGTCCGGATCGAGCGATGCCAGCATGTAGTAGAGCATGCGATCGCCGAACAGCACGACCTTCACGTCGAGCGGAATCGGATCCGGTTCGAGCGTGACGGTCGTGGTCATGCCCATGAACCGCGCGACATCCTCGATCACGATCTCCTGCCGCAACAGGGCGCGCTTCAGCGCGGCCCAGCTCAGCGGCTCGGTGAGCAGGTTGCGCAGGTCGATCATGAGTGCGCCGCCATTGGCGCGGTGCAGGCTGCCCGCCTTGATCAGGCGGAAATTCGTCACCAGCGCGCCCTGCACGGCGAGATGCTCGATGCGGCCGACAAGATTGCTCAGCGTCGGATGCACGTCCTCGATCACCGGGGCGCCAGCCTCGCCGTCCGTCCGGGTGACCAGCACGTTGACCTCATAGCGATCGAACAGGCTGCCAAGCCGCATGCCGCCGAGCGCAGCCTCCTCACCCGTAGCCTGCGGATTGATGAACAGCGCGACGTTTTCCAGGATGTCGGCCTGGATCGCTTCGAGGTGCTGCACGACCTTCGGCAGATCGGCAAAGCGCGACTTGCAGTCCTCGATCGGCTGCGCGATGGCGAAGCGTGCGGTCTCGCGATCGAGCTCGCGCACCGCGTCGCGCTGTTCCCGCTCCAGGCGGGGAAGCGCGCGCAGCGTCTCCTCGAGGTCCTTTTCCAGCTCCTCGATCGCCGTCTGCACCGCGTGCCGCTGCTCGGCCGGCCAGGCGTTGAACTCGGCGGGCGGCACCACCTGGCCGTCCTTCATCGGCGCCATGGCAAAGCCCATCGGCGTGCGCAGGATCGCGATCCCTTTGGCCGTGGCCTTGTCGCGCAGCGCGGAGAACGCGTGCTCGTTCCGGCCGCGGATCTGTTGCTCGATGGCGCTGCGGCGCTTCTGGTAGTCCTCGCTCTCGAACGCCCCCGGCAGCGAGACCTTCAGGTCGTCGATCAGATCGTCCACCGCCTTGTCCAGCGCTGGCGCCCGGCCAGGCGGCAGCGAGATCGCCACGGGCCGATGCGGCGTGACGAAATTGTTGACATAGACCCAGTCGGACGGCTTGGGGCGCTTGCCGGCGGCATCATCGAGCAGGGCGCGCACCGATCCCTGGATGTGTGCGCCGATTGCACCGATTGCGAAGATGTTGAAGCCGCGCACGCCCATCTCGGTGCCGAAGCGGATGGCCTCGTGTGCGCGCGGCTGATCGACCAGCTCGCGCAGCGGCGCCAACTCCTCCGTCGTCGCGAAGCTCAGCGCCGTGAGGTCAGCCGGACGGTACAGGCGTTCCGGCGGGAGCGGTGAAGCAGGGTCCAGAGGTGGCATCGGGCCGGACTCTGGCGCGTCTGCCGGCATTCGGCAAACGGCCAGGGCGAAGCTACGCGTACGCCATCCGCGCCGCGCGATCCAGGCGACTGGTCAGATAGCCGAGGTGGCGCAGCAGCGATGGCAGCGCGGGACGCGGCGGCAACGGCGCGTCCTGCAGAATACCCAACCATCGGTGCCAGTCATCCTGCGAAAGACGCAACGATTGGCGCTGCCGGTCCGCATCCATACCGGTCTGCTCGGCCATGCTGAGGAACAGGCGCAGCTCCTGCCGCGCAACATCCGCTGCCCCCAGGTATCCAGCACCTGACATGACACGTCTCCCTCGTTCGACACGCTGCCCGGCAGAGCACGCATCGCGCTGCCGGGTTGCGCACATCATGGATGCTTTGGCGGCGCAGTCATTGACCTACTTCACACTTCGCGCAGATATCGACGCCAAAGCAGCGCCATGGGGGACGTCCGATGCTGATTGTCGATGCGCAGGTGCATATCTGGGCCGCCGACCGGCCCGATCGGCCCTGGCCCTCATCCGGCCGCAGCGCGCCGCATCGCAGCGAGCCGTTCTCCGCCGATGACCTGCTGGCCGAGATGAACAGTGCCGGCGTTGACAGAGTCGTGATCGTGCCGCCGTCCTGGGAAGGCGACCGCAACGACCTGGCGCTGGAAGCGTGCCGGGAACATCCCGAGCGGTTCGCGATCATGGGCCGGCTCGATCCGGACCCTGCGAACGCGCCGATGCTGGCGAGCTGGCGCGCCCAGCCCGGCATGCTTGGCATGCGATTCACGCTGCGCCCCGAGCACAGTTGGGTCACCGATGGCTCGACCGACTGGCTGTGGCAGGGCGCCGAACGGCACGGCCTGCCGGTGATGATGTCCTGCCCTGGCATGCTCGAAGTCGTCGACCGGATTGCCGAGCGCTACCCGGGGCTCCGGCTGGTGGTCGACCACCTCGCTCTCGCTCGTGCGAAGGACGCGGCGGCCTTCGCCGACCTGCCGAATCTGCTGGCGCTGGCGAAGCGGCCGAACGTCGCCGCGAAGGCGTCCGCCCTGCCCTGCTATTCCTCGGAGAGCTATCCGTATCGCAACCTGCACCCCTACATCCGCCAGGTGTTCGATGCGTTCGGCCCGCGGCGTACCTTCTGGGGCACCGACCTCACCCGCCTGCCTTGCAGCTATCGCCAGGGGATCACGTTCTTCACCGAGGAGCTGCCGTTTCTCTCCGAGGCGGACAAGGAGTGGGTGATGGGGCGGGCGGTATGCGAGTGGCTTGGCTGGAAACTGCCTGCATAGGAGGACGTCGTGGCGAGATTTGTCATCGCACCACATATGCGGCTGCACGAGTGGGTCGCCGAGGAGAAGGGCTATTTCGCCGAAGCGGGGCTCGATTACGAATTCCGCGACGAGTTGTTCTCCGCGACCGGACGGCGTCATGACCTCGGCGACCGGGTCGGCGCCTACCAGACGTTCGAGAAGGGCCGCAGCTCCGACGTGAGCTGTGCCTGCCACTGGACGGTGAACGTCGCCGCCTCGGTCGGACACGGCAAGCTCTATGCCGACTGCTATTCGGTGGCGCCGGCGGGGATCTTCGTGCCGGCGGATTCCCCCGTCACGTCGCCCGAGCAGCTTGCGGGTGTGCCGATCTCGGTGGGCTATCAGTCGGGCAGCCACTACGCGACGATCCAGGCGCTCGAGCAGTACATGCCGCTCGCCGACATCAAGCTGTCATTCTTCGACGGGTTGCTGTTCCGGCGGATGGAGAAGCTGATCGACCGCGAGGTGCCGGCCGTGTCGCTGTTCAGCGGGCCGTACTACTTCGCCGAGCAGCTTGGCTTCCGCAAGGTGATCGACACGACGTTCATGATGGCGTCGATGATCACGGGCGATCCGGACCTGGAGGATGTGCGCCACTATTTCGGAGCGCTGCGGCGCGCCCAGCGCGACATCGACTTGCGCCCGGAGCTCTATACGAAGCATTACCGGCACGAATTCCCCGAGCGTTTCCACGCGGTCATGGACACGCGGCGCTGGGGTCCGGGCGAGCGTCTGGTGTTCGAGCCTTACACCAGGGAGGTGTTCGAGCAGGCGTTCAACTGGATCGCCGAACGCGAGATCTTTGCGCCGGGCCAGATGGGGACGGGACAATACGAGAGCGCCGTCCTGTCGTTGGCGGAAGGCTGATCGCCGCCAGACTGTCAGAGCGGCCGACCGATCGCCGACGCCTCATGGTCGGCGATGGCGTAAGCTCATGATTGCGCGCCTCGCATTCCGGACTTCCCCGGTCGGCCCCGGACCAGGAAGCGTATGAGGCCGAACGCCGCCAGCAGCCACGACAGCCAGGCAAGCCAGAAGAAGCCGGCGGGAATCAGTTGCAGGAATGGCAGGCCGGCGGCGAGGCGGAACACTTCGGTCGACGCGGTGTACATGCCTAACGGAAACACCATCGACCACTGGCCCGGCTCGTAGCGCACTGGTTCGCGCCGCGCGATGTGCTTCCAGGCGAACAGGATCACCAGCAATGGAATCCAGAAGGTCGCGGTCGCCCAGAGGATCACGGTGATCGGACCCGCCACCTGGCGCAGCAGCGCGACATGGATGTCGAACTGCGGCAATTGCATCAGCCGCCCGCCCGCAAGCGTGGCGATCGCCACCGCGCCCATGTTGATCCACCACGGCCCCACCAGCTCGTCCACCGACATCGGCAGGAACACGAAGCGGTAGGTGATCAGCGCTACCAGCAGAACGTAAAACATCCCGCCCAGCAGAAAGGCAGCGAGGGACAGGAATATCAGCGGTCCCGGCGTGGCACTGAGAGGCGCCACGTAACTGCCCAGCACGGCGAGCGATTCCGTCGCCACCACCACCAGCAGCCACCCTCCGTTCAGCCCGTACTGCACTGCCGGCTTCACCGGCTGGAGCGTGATCGCGGCAAGGAATGCGTAAAGCAGCACCGCCCAGAGGATCGCGGCGAGGCCGAGCAGCCAGGGCAGCAGCCCCAGAGCAAGGCCGTAGACGCCACACTGACTGCCCAGCACGCCGGTGGCCGCGACCATGGTGAGGAAGCCCGCCCCCCGATCATGGCTGGCAAGCTCGGTCAGGACCGCGCGCGGAAAGCACGCGATGCGCGTCAACATCATCACCCACATCGCCGGGTACAGCGCGACATTGACGATGCACAGCGTCCAGCCGATCGCATCGTGAGCCAACAGGCGAGCAGCGATCGAAACGATGCCGGTCGCCATGACGATTGCGAAGCCACCAGGGGCGAAGGTGCCAAGCCACTCCTCGAACTTCGCCATCCCGGCCGTCGTTTCACCGGCCGGAAATGCGCTTCGGCTGTTCACGCGGGTTCCCTCGCCACTCTGGCCACGATTCACACCGCCGCCACCCTGCCAACAATCCGCCGTCGTTGACAGAAGGCCAGGCGGACCTATCTAATGCGATTGTAGCCAAGGCTACATTCTGTGGGACTGGGTTCATAGTATGGTCGTGGCTGCATGAGCCAGAGCCTGGTGCAACGCGCAAGCCTGTCCGACCGGACGGTCGCGGCTGGCCGCGAGGTGCTGGCCGGCCGCCGGCGCGGCATGCGGGCCTTCCTGCCGTTCGCCGGCCCCGCCGTGATCGCCTCGATCGCCTACATGGACCCCGGCAACTTCGCCACCAACATCCAGGGCGGCGCGCAGTTCGGCTACCTGCTGCTCTGGGTCGTGGTGCTGGCCAACCTGGTCGCCATGCTGTTCCAGGCGCTCTCGGCCAAGCTCGGCATCGTCACCGGCCAAAGCCTGGCACAGCTTTGCCGGACGCATTTCCCCCGCCCCCTGGTCTACGCCATGTGGGTTGCGAGCGAGGTGGCGGCGATGGCGACCGACCTCGCCGAATCGCTCGGCGCCGCCATCGGCTTGAGCCTGCTGTTCGGCCTGCCGCTGCTGACCGGCCTGCTGATCACCTTCGCCGCGACCTACATCATGCTGCTGCTGCAGGGACGCGGCTTCCGGCCGATCGAGATGCTGATCGCGGCGTTCATCGGCGTGATCGCCGTCTGCTACCTGGTCGAACTGTTCGTCGCCCCGCCCGACTGGGGCGCCTTCGCCTTCCACGCCGTGGTGCCCGGGCTCGCCGGGCCGGAAAGCGTCACGCTGGCGGTCGGCATCATCGGCGCGACCGTGATGCCGCACGCGATCTATCTGCATTCCAGCCTGACCCAGGGCCGCGTGCCAGCCCGCAACGACGCGGATCGCCGGCGAATCATCGGCTACTCCAACCGCGAGGTGCTGTTCGCCCTCGGCATCGCCGGACTGGTGAACATGGCCATGCTGGCGATGGCCGCCTCGGTGTTCCACGAGGGCCACGCCGAGGTGGCGGCGATCGAGACGGCGTATCATACGCTGGTACCGCTGCTCGGCCTCGGCGCCGCGGCGGTGTTCATGGCCTCGCTGCTGGCCTCGGGCCTGTCCAGTTCGGTGGTCGGCACGATGGCCGGCCAGGTGATCATGCAGGACTTCGTGCATTTCCGCATTCCGCTCTGGTTCCGCCGCCTGGCGACCATGGTGCCGGCCGTCGTCGTGGTGGGCATGGGCGTGGATTCGACCCAGGCGCTGGTGCTGAGCCAGGTGGTGCTGAGCCTCATCCTCCCCGTGCCGATGATCGCCCTGCTCGTGCTCTCCGGTCGGCGTGATGTGATGGGACCGTTCGCCAACCGGCGTGCCATGCAGGTAGTCGCTGTGGTTGCGGCCACGGTGGTGCTCGCCCTGAACCTGCTTCTGCTCTTGCAGACAGCCGGCATAGAGGTGTCTTTTCTCGGCTCCAACTGACGGCGTCACAGGAGTCGCCTTGGCAAGCCCGGGGCCGAGCACACGGCGTGCCAACCTGCCAGCCGAGCCAACCCAGGCGCGGCGGTTCGGCAAGGCGCGCACCGCGCAGTCCGGCGCCCTGTCCGAGGACTATGTCGAGCTGATCTCCGACCTGCTGGCTAGCGGTGGCGAGGCGCGTCCCACCGACATCGCGCGCCGCCTCGGGGTCTCGCATGCCACCGCGATCAAGACGATCGGCCGCCTGAAGCGCGAGGGGCTGACGATGGCCAAGCCATACCGCGGCGTATTCCTCACCGAGGCGGGAGAACGGCTCGCCGAGCGGGTGCGGACCCGGCACAGGTTGGTGGTAGACCTGCTGCTGGCCGTCGGTGTTCCGGCCGAGGCGGCCGAACAGGACGCCGAGGGCATCGAACACCATGTGTCCGATGCCAGTCTGGCCGCGTTCGGGCGGTTCCTCCGCCGCCGGGCCTGACGCGGTGGCCGACTCTACCGAAGCATGGATCTGGCGCCGCTGAGCAGCATGATGCTTCCTGCGAGCTCCAGCACGATGCACAGGATCAGGGCCGCGGCGTAACCGCCGGTGATGTCGTACGCCACCGCAAGCAGGGTCGGGCCGAACGCCATCATTGCCTGCCCGACCATCGAGTTGAGGCCGACCACCAGGCCAAAGGACCGGGCGGCGAATTCCCGCTGGATGATCAGCGACGGCAGCGTGATGACATTGCCGACCGACAGACCGAACACGATGCTGCCGGCATAGAGCGCGGTCCGCTCGTCGGGCAGCGCCAGCATCAGCCCCAGCGCGGCGGCCTGACTTGCGAAGCTGGCTGCCGAGGCGAGGCGCTGGTTCAACCGGTCGATCACGCCGGCCAGTGCCAGCCGCCCCACCGTGGCGGCGATGGCGGTGCTCGCGATGGCCATGCCCGCGCCCTGGTTGCCCAGATGCGGCAGCAGGAATGCCACCTGGTGCACGATGAAGCCGACCTGCGCCGCCAGCGCCAGCGCGAACGGCAGCGATATCAGCCAGAAACGCAGGTTGCGCAGTATCTGCGACGGGCTCGTCAGCAATGGCAGTTTGGCCGCGTCATGGGTGGCGTCCATGTGGAACGGCATGTTCGAGGGCAAGCCACCGGCCGGCGGGCGCCCGACGCCTGCCAGCACCACCGGCAGCAGCACCGCCAGCGCGGCCAGCACGAGAACCGGCACGGCCTGCTCGAGGCCCATGCCGTGGCCGAACCGCACCAGCAACGGCGCGATGACGAACCCCCCCGTGCTGGCACCGTTCAATGCCAGGCTGATCGCCATTCCCCGCCGTCGATCGAACCAGTTGGCAAGCGTCGTCGCGATCGCCGTTGTCGTGGTGCAGGCCCAGCCGGCTGCCATGACCAGGCTGCAGGCGTAGAGCTGCCAGGGAACCTGCGCCCGGCTGAGCCCGATAACGCCGGCACCCAGGATCACGGCGCCGGCCGCGAGCACGATGCGCGGGCCGGCAAACGCGATCACCCGGTGAACCGATGTCAGCAGGAATGCGCCGGCGAGGTAGTAGACCGTCGTCGCCGACGCGATCAGTGAGGCCGGCCAGCCATGGGTCTGCCGCAATTCGGCCAGGTAGACCGACTGGCCGTAGAAGCCAAATCCCCAGGCGAAGGTGGCCGCGCAGAAGCAGGCCAGCACGACCGGCCAGCCCTCGCGGAACTCGCTCGACTGCGCCGCCGAGCGGGGCGATGCGGCGGCGCTGCTCATGGCGCCGGCTTCTGCCGTGCGACGCCGGTATCGTGCAGTGTGGCCATCGTCGCACCGCTCCTCTTGGCGTGCAGGAAATCTGCACTTGCCGGGGCACCGTGCGGCGCGCCCGGCATCGGCACAAACGATTCTTCCTGGCAGGTCCGATTGAGAAATTCTATCCTGAGCCATGCCCAGCCTGCCGCCCCTGAACGCCTTGCGCGCCTTCGAGGCAACCGCCCGGCATCTCAGCATGAAGGAGGCTGCCGCCGAGCTGGCCGTCACGCCCGGTGCGGTCAGCCAGCTCGTGCGTGGACTGGAGGAGCGCCTCGGTACGAAGCTGTTCCGCCGTGCCAATCGCTCGCTCACGCTGAGCGAGGCTGGGCAGGCCTATTTCGTGCCGATCCGGCACGCGTTCCGCCAGATCGGCGAGGCGACGCGGCGCCTCCAGGCAATGCCGCAGGCCGGCATGCTCACCGTCAGCGCGCCGCCTGCCTTCGCGGCCTCCTGGCTGGTGCCACGGCTCGGCCGGTTCTCCGCTCGCCACCCGGACATCGAGCTGAGCATCGCCACGACCCGCAGGCTGGCGAATTTCTCCGCCGATGGCGTTGACGTGGCGATCCGCCACGGGCTCGGTCGTTACCCGGGGCTGCACTGCGACCGCATCGCCACGATCGCCATGATCCCGGTGTGCGGTCCCGGCTTCCTTGCGGCGCTCGCGCATCGCAGACCGCAGCTTCCGGCTGATCTGCTCGGCCTGAAGCTGCTGCAGGATACCGAGCGGCAGGACTGGGCGCTGTGGTTCCAGGCGCAGGGCGTCGTCGACATCACCCATGCGGCGCTCAGCGGCATCAGCTTTGATGACCAGATGCTACTGATGCGTGCCGCGGCGTCCGACCAGGGGATCGCGCTCGTCACCGAGACACTGGCGCGTCCGGAGCTGGAGCGCGGCAGTCTGGTGCGTGTTCTCGACGTCGCCTGGCCGCAGGAGTTCGCCTACTGGCTGGTGTGTCCGCGCGCCACCGCCGATCAGCCGAAGATCGTCGCCTTCCGCGACTGGCTGCTTGAGGAAGGCCGGCGGATCACTGCGAGCGCGCATCCAGCCAGGCGAGCAACGCCGGGCCGAAGGCCTTGAGGCTCTTGTAGTGCACGGTCGCTTCCGGCAACGCCCGCACCGCTTCGGCAAGCCGCGCAGCGATGGCCGGCTTCGTGATGGCCGAGGCCAGCTTATAGCTGTGCACGCGGATGCCGAACAGGACGGCGTTTGTCCGAGGCAGGCGCGTCAAGGTCTGCCGCTCGACGCGGAGATAGAGTGTGTTGCCGGCGTTATCCGGAGTGATCGCTGTGTTCGTTGCCTCGCGCCACTTGCCGGTGGGCTGGTACATCGTCGGATCGTCCAGCACGGACCAGTTGAGCCGCGATGCGATGTGGCTCGGCTTGACCTTCGTCATGAAACGATCGACCGGTGTTGCGAGGCGTTCGGCGTAGAACGGCACCGGGCCATGCACCGCCGCGAGCGGGCGGCCCAGTTTCTCGTGCAGGCGCCAGCGGCTGGGGAAGCACAGGACGGCCGCGGTAAAGCGTGGCGGAGCGCCTGCGTCGGTCTGGATGATGCAGAGATCCTCCTGCACGAGGCGACCGGCGAGTTCCAGCGGATGGCACGGCGGCGCGGCGAGGTTCCATGTCTCATCGGTCAGCCGATTGGCCAGCGTGTTGCCATCCAGGCTGAACCAGTCGGGAAACTGCGTGGTCAGATAAGCCACAAGACGCTGCAGCACCTCGCGGCTAGTGTCCTCGGCCTCCGGCAGCACGGCGAACACGTCGTCATGCCGCTCGGCCAGCAGCCTGCAACGCTCCGCCATTTCCTCCGTGTAGCGCGCATCGAGTTCGATCCATTCCGCCTCGGGCACCGTGACCAGGCTCATCGCCATGCGGTAAGGCCCGGTTTCGAACGGCAGATGGACCGCTTCCGGTGAAGGCTGCCGCATCGCGGTTGCCACGCGGTCAGATCACACCCTTGGCCCTGAGATCAGCGAGCGCCGCGGCATCCAGTCCAAGCCGTTCGGACAGCACCGCATCGGTGTGTTCGCCGAGCAGCGGCGGGGGGATGCGATAGTCGGGCGGGGTCTCCGACAGACGCACCGGATTGGCGATCACCTTCACCGTCTCGCCGGAACCATGCGACATCTGCACCACCGCGTTGCGCGCCACCACGTGCGGATCGGCGAACACCTCGGACAGCTTGTTGATCGGCCCGCAGCCGATCTTCAGCGCCTCCAGCTTGTCCACCCACCAGACCGTCGGATGCTGCTGCATCACCGGCGTCAACGTGTCAGTCACCAACTGCCGGTTCTCGACCCGCGCCGCGTTGGTGGCGAAGCGCGCATCCTCCAGCAGATGCGTCAGCGCGAAAGCCTCGCAGAACCGCTTGAACGTCGGGTCGTTGCCGATCGACAGCACGATGTGCCCGTCCACGGTGGGGAACACCTGATACGGCACGATGTTCGGATGCTGATTGCCGAGCCGCGCCGGGTTCTCGCCGGTGGCGAGGTAGTTCATGCCCTGGTTCGCCAGCCACGCGACATGCGTGTCCAGCATGCCGATGTCGATCTGCTGGCCTTGCCCTGTCGCGTCGCGATGCCGCAGTGCCGCAAGAATGCCGATGCAGCCATACAGTCCGGCGAACAGGTCGGCGACCGGCACGCCAACCTTCTGCGGCAGCCCATCCGGCTCCCCGGTCAGGCTCATCACCCCGCCCATCGCCTGGATCAGCGAGTCATAGCCCGGGCGCGGCGCATACGGCCCGGTCTGGCCGAAGCCGGTGATCGAGCAATAAATCAGCCGCGGAAACTTCGCGTGCAGCTCCTCATACCCCAGCCCGTATTTCGCCAGCGCACCGACCTTGAAGTTCTCCACCAGGATGTCGCATTGCGCGATGAGCTCCAGCGCGATCGCCTGGCCCTCCGGCTTCGCAATGTCGAGCGTGACCGAGCGCTTGTTGCGGTTCACCCCGACGAAATACGCGCTCTCCTTCGTTCCAGGCATATACGGCGGCGCGAAGCCGCGCGTGTCGTCGCCGGCACCCGGCTTCTCGATCTTGATCACGTCGGCGCCGAGATCGGCCAACATCTGCGCGCAGGTCGGGCCAGCCAGGACACGTGTCAGGTCGAAGACGCGCAGACCGCGCAGGGGTCCGGTGGGTTCGCTCATCGGTCTCTCCAACTTGCCGGGCCGCGACGACGGGTCCATATCGGCAGGCCGCTTATAGGTCCGTCGCCTGGGGAGGCAAACCCGACGCCGGATCGCACGACCCGGGAGGAGACGCCGGCAATGCCGGATTCAGGCGCCATGCCGCGACGCGCGGCAAGCATCGAGAGCCGCGCGTCCTGGATCGCCGCATGCCTGACGCTTGGCATCCTGTCGATTTCCTACGGCTCGCCGCTGCTGGTCGTGGTGGGGTTGAAGCCGATCCAGGAAGCGCTCGGCACCGACCGATCCGTGGTGGCGCTGGCCGGCGCGCTGGTCTGGGTGGGGACCGGTCTCGGCGGCATCATGATGGGCTGGCTGGCGGACCGCATCGGCATCCGCCTCACCGCGACCATCGGCGCGCTGATGATGGCGCTCGGCCTCGCGATATCCGCCACCGGCAGCGTCTGGGCGCTCTATGTCGGGCACGGGCTGCTGATCGGCCTGGTCGGCAACGGCGCGATTTATGCGCCGCTGGTGATCTATGTCCTCCGCTGGTTCGACCGCCGCCGCGGTTCCGCGTTGGCATTGATCTCATCGGGCCAGTACATCGCCGGCATCGTCTGGCCGGCCGTGTTCGAGCGCGGCATCACACTATATGGCTGGCAGATGACGATGCTGGCGTATTCCGCCGTGGTGGTCGCGGTGATCCTGCCGCTGACCCTGTTATGCCTGCGCCCGTCGCCGGAGCCGCTGGCCTCGCACGCGATGTCAGGCAATCCGCGCAAGGGTGCGTCCGTGCTCGGCATGCCGGCCAATCTCGTGCTGACACTGATCTGCGTCGCGGCGTTCTTCTGCTGCATTCCGATGGCGGTGCCGAACGCGCATCTGGTGGCGTTCTGCACCGACCTTGGCATCGTGCCGACGCACGGCGCGGCGATGCTGTCGGTGCTGCTGGCCTGCGCCTTCGTCAGCCGGCAGTTCTGGGGAATGCTGGCCGACCGCATCGGCGGGTTGCGCGCGGTCATGGTGGGATCGGCCTGTCAGGCGCTGGCGATCGGGGCCTTCCTGCTGACCCAGAACGAGCTCGGGCTGTTCGCTGTCTCGGCCGCGTTCGGCCTCGGCTTCTCCGGCATCATCCCGTCCTACATCGTGGCGATCCGCGAGCTGTTTCCGTCATCCGAGGCCGCGTGGCGGGTCCCCACATTTCTGTTCCTCGGCATGTCCGGCATGGCGTTCGGAAGCTGGCTGGCCGGCGCGCTGTATGACCATTTCGGCTTCTACGCGCCGGCATTCGCGGTGGGCGTGTTCTTCAATCTGGCGAACCTGATCGTGATCGGCTTCCTGGTAGCGCGGCAGTCGCACGGCAGCGAGCGCCTGGCGGTCGCATATCGCTGAGCGTGTCATTGCGAGAAGCAAAGCGACGCGGCAATGCGGCAATCTCGTGGTCGGTGCGCAACCACCACGAGATTGCTTCGCTCCGCTCGCAATGACAGTCGGACGCTCGACGTTTACCGCGCGGCGGCGATACCGGCGCGGACCTCGGCGATCGCCTGATCGACCAGACGCATCGCGTTGACACGATGCCCGCCCTTGTTGGCTTCGGCGACCTGCTGCTCGCTCCTGGCGGTCTGCAATGCCACCAGCGCGTTGTCCATGTGCGGCTGCGCGGCAATGGCGAGGCCGCCGACAAAGCTTGCCGCGGCAATGGCAGTCACGGCCGCGATACCAGCAAGGCGACGCCGACCGACCCAGGGTGTTTGTTCGCCCATGTTCCCCTCCTCAACGTCGCTGCAATCATGCCGGATAAGCAACCTGCTTGTCAGCCCTTGCCGAGCTGCGTCCCGGCCAACCTCTCGCAAAGTTTAGCCATCTCGGTGTGATCGGCATCCGAACCGAACATCGCCTGCGCCGCCGCCACCATCTCCTTGCACAGCGCGGAAAGCGGCGCGGGCGTGTCGGTCTCGCGGCCGACCTGCAAGGCGATCGACAGGTCCTTCGCCAGCAGCCCCATGGTGAAGCCGGCGTTGAATTTGCGTGACAGCACGAACTGCTTGAACTTCTTCTGCGTCGAGTTGTTCATCCCGGTCGCGGCGTTCAGCACATCCACCATCACCGCGGGATCCAGCCCGAAGCGCTGGCCGATCAGCAGCGCCTCGATGCCGATCAGGAAGCCGCCGGCGGACACCAGGTTGTTCAGCGCCTTCATCGCCTGGCCCGATCCGACCGCGCCGGTCCGCAGCACCGACGTGCCCATCGCCGACAGGACCGGCAGCACCGAATCGATGATCGTGGAATCGCCACCCACCATGATCGCCAGCTCGCCGGTCTTCGCCCGCGGCACGCCGCCCGACACCGGCGCGTCGATCATGTGACCGCCGAGCTCCATCACCCGCTCGGCCAGCACCTGCGTCACCGACGGCACGCCGGAGCTCATCTCGATCACCACGGTGCCTGGCTTCATCCCGGCCAGCACGCTGTCGTCGCCGGTTGCCAGAACGTTTTCCACGATGGTGCTGGTCGGCAGCATGGTGATCACCACGTCCGATGCGGCGGCCAGTTGCCGCAGGCTGTCCGGCGCGTCGCCGCCGATCTGCTGCACGAAGTTGTTCGCCACCTCGCGGCGTGCATCGTTCACGTGCACGGTGAAGCCGGCCTTCACCAGACAGGCCGCCATCGGCCAGCCCATGTTGCCGACCCCGACGAAACCGACGCTTGGCTTGTCCGCCATCAGTCACTGCCTTTCGCGCTGTCGGGCGGACGGTAGAGATTGCCAGCCACGCGGGCAAGCTGTTGACTTGTCACAGGCACGCAAGGGGAAACGCGAACATGGCAATCACCTATGAGGTTCTGGCGCTGCGCTACGGCATCTTCGACGGCCGTATGCAGTTCCAGAACTACATCATCCCGGACGATCACGCGGCACCCGATCCGCTGGATTTCTACGTCTTTGCCATTCGCGGCAACGGGCGGACGATCGTCATGGACACCGGCTTCAATCCGGTCTCGGCGAAGCGGCGCGGTCGCGAACTGCTGCGCACGCCGGCCGATGCATTGCTGCAGGCCGGCATCGACCCGGCCGAGGTGCGGGATGTCGTGCTGACCCATATGCACTGGGACCATGCGGGCGGCATGGAATACTTCCCCAAGGCGACGTTCCACTTGCAGGCCGCCGAGATGGCGTATTGCACTGGTCCCTGCATGTGCCAGCCGTTCCTGCGCCGCCCGTTCGATATCGACGATGTGCAGAGCGCGGTGCGCGCGCTGTATACGGATCGGCTGCGCTTCCATGACGGCACGGCGGAGATCGCACCGGGCATCACGCTGCACCTGATCGGCGGGCACTCCGGCGGCATCCAGTCGATCCGTGTGCCGACCGAGCGCGGCTGGGTAGTGCTGGCGGGCGATGCCACGCATCTCTGGGGCAACATCCGCAAGCGGATGCCGTTCCCGGTGGTGGTGGACGTGGCACGCATGCTGAAGGGCTTCGAGATCCTGGAGAGCCTGGCCGACGGTCCGGACCACATCATCCCCGGCCACGACCCGCTGATCCTGAAGCGTTTTCCCCCGGTGGCCGGCTATCCCGACACGGTGCGCCTCGATCTGCCGCCGATCGCCTGAGCAGGAGCGCGCGGCCTCACCATCCCGATTCGTTCAGGCCGTGCGACCTACCACCTGTCGGCTGACATCGACACCGATCGCGGCGGTCTGGCGCGCGAGATCTCGGCAACGAATGCCGCGCTGACCGAGATCGAAGCGCAGACCGTGCCGCAGGCGACAGCAGCATCAGCGACCGGCGTGCGCGTGCTGTTCGGCAACATGGCGCGCCGTCTGACCGCCGCGACTTGGTGGCGCGCGGCAGCCGTGGCAACGACAGCAAGACACCTCGCGCGCGGGTAGGCCGGGTCAATATCTTGATAGGATGCCCGCACGTAGAGCGCGGGCGGGCAAAATTCTTGGCCCGCGCGGCGGATTGTGCGCGCTCGGCGGCACCACAAGATGTAGTTTGATCGGCGCGCGGCTGACCGAGATAACGCGCAGCTACAACGTCAGTCACAGCACGATTTCAAGGCTCGCGCCGCCGCTCAAGGGCGGCGGGGCTCCTGGCGGAATCGTTCAAAGAAAGACGGCTCCGGGACGAGTATTTTTTGTTCAATCAAGCCAATCAGATATCTTTCACAAATCTCTAGTATTCGGTCAAGATCGACGAGTTCTATTTCGACTCTTCCGAGCGCCCTCGCTTCTCGCTTTGCGTCTTCGGAGAATGTCGTCGTCGTGAAGAAAATCCCTTTGGCAATGTTGCCGCCCATGGCTCCACGAAAACGCTGGATCTCTTCCGAGGACACCTTGCGGCCCGAGCCGTCGAACTTCTTTGCTTGGAAGGCTATTGGCTGGGAAACGAATTCATTGATCCGCAAACGCCCGTTCCCATCTATGCCGCCATCTTTGGCATAGCGCGTTGTTTGAACATCCTCCACTCCGACGCGGGCCAGCAATTCAGAACAGAACTCCTCGAAACCGGCGGGAGTCATGCCGGCAATAAGTTTGACGAGAGCAGGCCGGTGATCGCTGTAAGGCGACGTTTGCGGCGAAGGCGCAATGGCCTCGTCCTCGTCGTCTTTTATGATAGGTTCCTTTTCAGACGAGGATTCCGCCGCCGCCCCGGTCTCTCCACCGGCCTTGGCAAGCGTTTTCATTTCCTGAACGCGATGAAAAATTGAGTCGATGTCGGGTCCGTCAAGGTGAGCATCTTTGCCCTTGTCGGTAACTCGCCAGTTGCCGTGGGAGGGAGAGTCGAGATAGCCGGTTTGAACGAGGTAGGAGCGTGCCCAAGCTATCTGGTTTTCAAATTTCACCGAACCGGATTTCAGCGTGGCTGTTCGATCCTCTTCGGACAAATTCAGCTTTTGGGCGATCGCATCATAGATTTCTCTAGGCCGTGCTTGGTCGCCCTTTTCGCGCAGTGCGTCCAGCAGTGGGTTCATGAACCGGAGGAACTCGGATTCGTATTTCGGAGGCGTCTTGACGCCGGGGAATTCGGATAAAGGCATACCGTTTCAACCCTTGCGAGAGAGCCTGCCGAGCTTCGCTGGGCAGGCTCTCCATTCCCTTGACGGTCATCGCCGTCGCCGGCTGCACCGTGGGGGCAGAATAGCACAGGGAAATTTCCTTGTGGAAATATCCCGGGGAGCGCGAGGGGCTGGCCCCTCGCATGGTGCGACTGGCTCTATCCCGATACGATGCGCCTCAATCTGCCGCAGATCGCTCCAAGATAATCGCCTCGCACGTGCGGCGACGCGTCGGCGCGATGCCGATCTCTCCCGCCTCCTCGCTATAGTCTGAATTGCGATCACCTCGTGCCTCCAACTCGGCACCGTCAGCGTGACCGCTTACGAGAGCGCCAGGTAATTGGCTGGCCGGAGGATCATCACGCCCCGCCACGGGTGCATATTCAGCAGATGCCTGTCGCTTGAGACGATGATCGAAGCCCCGGACGCGACCGCCAGTTCGAGGTACTTGTTGTCGCTCGGGTCGGGGCAATCGATAACGCTTGTGTCGGGTTCAGCCCAAATCGCCGCTGCGCTCAGAAGTTCGAGGATCTTCTGCTGTCGATCCAGCGGCAGCGCATCAGCAAATTTTGATCTGCCCAGAACTTCGCGTATCTCATCGTAGACGGCGCTGCTGAGAGCCATCGTATCCCGCTCGCGAGCAGCCTGAAGCGCACGCATCGGTGTGCTGTCTTCCTTGAGTGCAGCGCCAACGACCGAGGAAGCGTCGAAAATGACGATCAATCAGCGCTGCCGCTCGGCTCGGTACGCTTCCAGTTCGTCGTCGATGTCCTTGTCCGTGAGTCCCGCCTCGCGAGCGGCGCGCCTCGTCGCCTCCAAGACAGTGACAAGGGGGTCGTCGCCCCGAACCGGGCGTACCATCCGGTCAACCAGCCGGCCAATCGCCTGTATCCGCCGGGAATCGCCGAGAGCGCGTGCGGTCTCGGGTTCGACGGGAATTTCGACTTTGACGACCTCGTTCATGAGTTCCTCGGTGCCGAACATCGGTGTTCGAACCCAGTTTACCAGGGTTGACTGGCAGCAACCAACAATCAAGAGGTCGGTGCTCACCGGGATCGAGATTGCTTCGTCGCTTTGCTCCTCGCAATGACAGTGGCGCGCGGCCAACAACCAGCATTCACTTCCCTTTCGCGCCCCACCCGGCCACCCTTGCGCAATGCGCGCATTTCTCCGAAGCCTCCGCCGCCTGCTGACCGGGCTTGGCATCGCCGTGCTGCTGCTGGCCGCGGTCGCCACCGGCATCCTCTGGCTCACCCTGCCGCCGCGCTCGCAGCAGGCGCACATTCCCGGCCTGTCCGGCCCGGTGGATATCGGCTTCGACTCCGACGGCATCCCGCGCATCCGTGCCGCCTCGGCCACCGACGCCGCCGCGGCACTCGGCTTCGTGCATGCACGCGACCGGATGTTCCAGATGGAGCTGATGCGGCGCGCCGCCTCCGGGCGGCTGTCGGAGATCGCCGGGCCGGCGACGCTCGGCTACGACCGCACCATGCGCACGCTCGGCTTGCGCCAGCGGGCGGTGGAGGCGTACCCAACTCTTCCAGCCGATACCCGCACCTTGCTGGAGGCCTACGCGAGGGGTGTGAACACCTGGATCGCGGCACGCGGCCGGTTCAGCGCGGTGGAGTTCCTCGTCCTCGGCACGCCCGAGCCCTGGGAGCCGGTGGACAGCCTGCTCTGGGGCGAGACGATGGGACTGTGGCTGTCGTTCAACTGGCGCACGGAACTGTCGCGTCTTTCGCTGTCCGGCCGGGTGCCGCAACAGACGATCGACGAGCTGTGGCCATCGGCGGAGGGCGCCGGCCGGCCGGAAGCTGCACTGGTCCCGCCCGAAGGGGAGCCTGCCCCCGCCCCCGGACTTGATCCGGGGGTTGACCCGGGGGCCGCCGGCCCACTTGCCGCCGTGCTGCCCCGTTTCCCGGAGCCTTACACACTCCCGGGTTCGGCTTCGAACGCATGGGCGGTGGACGGGCGCCACACAGCGACCGGCGCGCCGCTGCTCGCCGGCGACCCGCACTTGGCGTTCGGCTTCCCCGGCATCTGGTATCTCGCCCGGATCGAGACGCCGGACGGCGTGCTGGCCGGCGCCACCGCACCTGGCGTGCCATTCCTGGTGTTCGGCCATAACGGCCACATCGCCTGGACCTTCACCACCACCGGTGCCGACGTCCAGGACGTGTTCATCGAAACGCCGGCAGGCGAGGGCCAATACCAGACGCCGGATGGGCCGCGTCCCTTCACGGTCCGCGAGGAACGCATCAAGCTGCGCGGCGAGCCCGACCAGGTGCTGACGGTACGCGAGACACGCCACGGCCCGGTGATCAGCGACCTGACGGGTGGCGGCGGCCCGATCCTGGCGGTCGCCATGGCCAATCTGGCCCCAGGCAACAGCACCGCCGCGGCCGGCCTGCATGCGCTCAACCAGGCGCAGGACGTCGAGGCCGCCGGCAAGGCAGCCGTCCTGATCACCGCTCCAGTGCAGAACCTGCTGGTCGCGGACCGCCAGCGCATAGCTCTGCATGTCACCGGCCGTGTGCCGATCCGGCACGCGGGCGACGGCTCGGCCCCAGTGCCGGGCGACGGCTCACATGACTGGACCGGCTGGGCATCGGGCGACCAGCTACCCCACATCATCGCCCCCGCGAGCGGGCGGCTGGTCAATGCCAATGACCGCATTGCGCCGCCTGATTTCCCGGTATTCCTTGGCCGGGACTGGTTCGGCGACTGGCGCTCCCGCCGGATCCGGGAATTGCTGGACCGGTCGGGCCGCCATACGGCGGACGACTTCGCACGGATGCAGGTGGATGTGCAGTCGGTCTTCGCGCGCCAGATCCTTCCCGTTCTGCTGACAGTGCCGCACAGCGAGGGCCTGACAGGCCGGGCCCAGGCACTGCTCAAGGATTGGGACGGCAGCATGACAATGGACGCGCCGCAGCCGCTGATCTTCAACGCCTGGGTGCACCATTTCTACGGCCTGGTGCTGCAACGGGCCGGCATCGGCCCGAGCGACGGCGGCCCGCTGGCGGAATTCGTCGCCTATCTGCTGTCCCCCAAGCCTGCCCCCGCCCCCGGACTTGATCCGGGGGTTGATCCGGGGGGCGCGCACTGGTGCGGCGGCGACACCACCGCCACACTGAAGGCAGCGCTCGCCGAAGCGGTGCGCGACCTGGCCATGCGCTTCGGCGACGACCCGGCACAATGGCACTGGGGCGAGGCGCACCAGACAGTGTTCGCCCACCCGATGCTGCGCAGCCTGCCCATCCTCGGGCCGCTCAGCACGTTCAGCATCCCGAGCCCCGGCGACGACACCACGATCGATCGCGGCGGTCCCGCATACAACCAGTTCCAATCGGTGCATGGAGCGGAGTATCGAGGCGTGTATGATCTCGCCGATCTCGACCGCTCGCTGTTCATCGTGGCCCCCGGCCAGTCCGGCAACCCGCTCAGCCGGCATGCAAGCGACTTCCTTGCCCGCTGGCGCGATGGCGCGACGATCACGCTCGGCCCGACGCCTGACGCAACCACCGCAACCATTCGGCTGACCCCATGATCTACCGCATGAACCCGATCGACGAGGACTGGCTGACCGAAGGCGTGCTGACCCGCCGCGTGTTCGCCTGGCTGATCGACGTGCTGCTGATCGCGCTGATCTTCCTGGCGCTGTGGCTCACCCTGGTGCTGTTCGGCCTTCTGACGCTGGGCCTCGGCCTGCCGCTGCTCGGCATCCTGCCCTTGGTGCCGTTCTGCTACCACATGCTGTTCCTGGCAGGCCCCGCCTCGGCCACGCCGGGCCAGTCGGCACTCGGCCTGATCGTCCGCCGCAACGACGACTTTGGCCGCCCGACGCCAGTGCAGGCGGTGGTGTCCACGCTGCTGTTCTATGTCACGCTGGCCACCAGCGGGCTGCTGCTGCTGATCGCGCTGTTCACCGTGCGCCGGCGCACCCTGCACGACCTGGTGAGCGGCCTCGTCGTGGTGCGCGCACGGGCGTTGACCCGGGGGCTCGGCTCCTGGAACATGCAAGGCGGATCGCCCTACGCATGACCTACAAACCCCCGCGCCGGCCGCAGTTCTTCTACACGACGGCCCCCCTACCCTGCCCCTATGTGGCGGGACGGACCGAGCGCAAGGTCGTCACCGAGATTACCGGCCCCGACGCTGACGGGCTGCACGACCGGCTGTCGCGCGCCGGGTTCCGCCGCAGCCACAACATCGCCTATGCGCCGGTCTGCCCGTCCTGCCAGGCCTGCGTGCCGATCCGCATCCCGGTCGCCAGCTTCCAGCCCGACCGCACGCTGCGCCGCATCGTCCGCGCCAATGCGCTGCTGGAGGGGTTCGAGGTTCCGTCGCGCGCCACGGCAGAGCAGTTCCAGCTCTTCCAGCGCTACCAGCAGGCGCGCCACGGCGATGGCGACATGGCGACCATGAGCTTCTACGACTACCGCGCCATGGTGGAGGACACGCCGATCGAGACCTTCATCGTGGAGTACCGCGATCCCGATGACCGCATGGTTGGCGCATGCCTGGCTGACAAGCTGGGGGACGGTCTGTCAGCGGTCTACAGCTTCTTCGCGCCGGGGCTGGAGAAGCGCTCGCTCGGCACCTATACGATCCTGTGGCTGATCGAGCGCGCGCGGTCGCTGGGGCTGCCGTATGTGTATCTGGGCTACTGGGTGCCCGAGAGTCGGAAGATGGCGTACAAGTCGCGCTTCCGCCCATCGGAGGTTCTGGCCGGTGGCTCCTGGCGGATGCTGACCGACGCCGATCTCTCTGGCGAGGCCGACGCGACCGTCCCGCGTGCGACACTGGTGCCGGAATCGGCGAACTGAGGCGGCTGGTCGATTAGCTGAGTAGGGCGGAAAAGCGCAGCGCATTCCGCCATAGCCTCATGCCGGACTGGCGACGCGGCGCGACGCGTTCCGAGAAGATGCAAGAGGCGGAATGCGCTGCGCTTTTCCGCCCTACGGTCGCTACGCTCGCCACGCGATGACGCACCGGAAGGCCGCGCCGGGAAAATGCCGGGCTTTTTCGGCCAAAACCGCCGAACCGTCTCTCCTGTATCCGAACGAACGTCGCTTCATCTAGGTTTCTGTCACGGCCCAACCAAGAGCCGAAACAACAAACCTGGTGGAGACGAAAATGACCTCCTCAGCCGCACACATCTCCCGCCGCAACCGGATCCTGGCCACCTGCGCCGTCCTTGGCCTCGCCACGATCGGCATCGCCGCCGCGCCGAAGCCCGCCAATGCCTGGTGGCACCACTACGGCTACGGCTGGGGTGGCGGCGTCTATGTGCCCCCTGTCGTCGTCGTCGCGCCGCCGCCGGCCTACTACGCCCCGCCGGCCTACTACGCGCCGCCCGCCCGTCCCTGGATCCCGGCCCACTGGGAGTACGGCTACCGGGTGCCCGGCCACTGGGGCTGAAACCTGTGATCTGGCTCATATGGGCCACTCGGATTTCGCACCAGAGTGGCCCCCGCCGGCGAAGCACGACGTAACGCTTCGCCACAGCTAAGGAGAAGCGGTGATGCGTCAGTTCATCATAGCGGCCGCGATGGCGATGGGACTCATCGCGCTCTGGGCGGCGATCCTGCCGCTCACCGCGCAGCCGGCCCCGAACCCGGTCACCGCCACCTCCCCTGCATTGTCCAAGGCGCTGTTCCTATGCCGCGGACCGAATGGCATCGATCGCGCGTGCGCCGCCGCGCTCGCCCGGGCCTTGGTGATCGAGCAACCCGGCCGTACCGCGGCACAAGCCGAAGGCCGCTCCTGCCGCACCGACCCCGCGCTGTTCGCGAGCCTCGAGCGGCGCGACTGAGCGTCCGAGCCCGCCTGACGGCCGCGTCGCTCTGCGTCATCCAACCTGCCCAGGCGCAGCCCCGGTTGCCCGACGGTCCCGGCAAGACGGTCGTCGAGACCGCGTGCCTCGGCTGCCACGAACCGGTCCGCATAAGCAATGCGGGCTACAACCGGCAGGACTGGCAGAACGTCGTGCACATGATGCTCAACGTCGGGGCGCCCGTGCCGCCGGACCAAGTCGGCGTGCTCACCGAGTATCTGGTGAAGAACTTCCCGGAGAAGCCCGAGCCGGCGCCGTCGATCATCGCCGGCAACGCGGAGGTTGCAATCAAGGAGTGGGTGGTTCCCACGGCAGGCGCGCGCCCGCATGATCCGCTCGCCTATGCGGACGGCTCGATCTGGTTCACCGGCAACTTCGCCGGCTACATCGGCAAGCTCGATCCGAAGACGGGGAAGTTCACCGAGTACTCGCTGCCGGATTCGAAGGCGCGCGATCCGCACACGCCGAAGTCGAACCCGTGTGGCATGGTGATCACCTCGCAGGACATCCCGTGGTTCTGCGAGTTCGGCTCCAACAGGCTGGCAAGCATTGATCCCGAGACGATGGCGATCCACGAGCATGTGCTGCCGAATGCCGCGAGCCGTCCGCGCCGTACGCCATCACGCCCGATGACGTCATCTGGTACTCCGACTATGCACGCGGCTATCTCGGCCGGTTCGATACGAAGACGAGCGAGGTGCAGGAGTTTCCTTCTCCGGGCGGGCCAAACTCGCTGCCGTACGGCAGCGTGTACCTGAAAGGCGCCGTCTGGTACAGCGAGGCAGGCGTGCGTCCCAACACGCTGGTCCGCTTCGATCCGGCGACCGGAAAATTCCAGACCTGGCCGATCCCTTCGGGTGGCGGCGTCGTGCGCAACATGACGGTGACGCGCGACGGCAACATCGCGATGGCCGAGAGCGGCGTGAACCGCGTCGCGCTGGTGGAGGTGAAGTAGCCGGCAACGAGGCTGCGCCTGATGCGACTCGTGCGCCTGTGCTAGAGCACGTTCAGCATAACTGGAGTTTTGCTGGAATGATGGGTATCGCTGCGCTCAACCCATCCTACGCCTATGCCGCAACGCCGCAGCCCGTAGGATGGGTTGAGCGCAGCGATACCCATCACGACTGGCGACGCTTGCTTGCGTTTCCAGTCACCCTGAACCCGCTATAGCCTTGATCGCTTGCGAACGGCACCGAGGTGCAAGCCCATGCAGTGTGAATCGTGCGGCGATGCGATGGAGCAGGAAATCGTCGCTGTCGAGGTCGTGATCGCCGGCCGTCGTGCATCGATCGATCAGCCAGGCTGGTATTGCTGGTCCTGCAAGCTTGGCACGCATTCGGCCGGCGACCTCGCGATCGCCGAGGATGCGCTCGTCGCATTGCTGGGCAAGCGCCGTCAGCTCAGGCCCGGGCAGGCTGCACTGGTGCGGCGCGGCTGAACCACGCGCGCTATCGCAACAGCACGGTGGCGACGAACACGCAACAGGCCAGCAGATAGAGCACCAGCAGCACGAGCCTGATCGTGCCGGCATGGTCGCGCAGACCCGGCGCCATGCCGACCGCGATGAACAATGCCATCGCCACGCCCGTCACGATCTGTGCCGCCCGCATATCCTCGCCGGAAACGGCACTGAACAGCGTCACGCCCCTCACCCTCCAACCCGCCGCGGGTTATTGTCACTCTCGGGCGAGCGACGGTCCAGGCAACAGAACGGAGAGACGCAATGCGACGGTTGACACTGGCGTTTCTGCTGCTCGGCGCAGCCCCGGCATTCGCCGCGGATCTCTCCCTCAAGCGGGTGATGCTATCTTCCGCCGGTGTCGGCTACTTCGAATACGAGGCCGAGGTGGACGGCCCGACCCAGCTCGGCCTCGATGTGCCGCTCGACCAGGTAGACGATGTGCTGACGTCGCTGGTGGTGTTCGACAGCGCCGGCGGCGTCGGCACCGTGGAACTGCCTGGACGCGACAACACGCGCGCGAGCTTTGGCGATGTGCCGTTCGGCCCCGAGGCGCTGCGCTCGGATGTCGACTACCTGAACAGCCTGCAGGGTGTCGAGATCGCGGTGCAGGGCCCGCGTCCGATGACCGGACGCATCGTGCATGCCGAGCGCGTCGCCGAAGCGCTGCCGGTGGCACCAGGTCAGCCGCAGACGACAGTGCAGCGGACCCGCGTCACCCTGCTCGGCGCCGAGGGCATGCGGCAGTTCGTGCTGGAGGAAGCCGACAGTATCCAGGTCACCGACCCCGCGCTGCGCGCGCGCATTGGGCAGGCGCTGGACTCGCTCCGCCGCGAAGCAAACCAGAGCCTGCGCCATGTCACGCTGCGCAGCACCGGTGCCGGCCACCGCACGGTGCGCGTCGGATACGTCGCCGCGGCACCGTTGTGGAAGGCGTCGTACCGGCTGGTGCTGCCGGCGAAGGATGGCGATCCCGCGCGTCTGCAAGGCTGGGCGGTGCTGGAGAACCAGTCAGGCGCCAACTGGGACGGCGTCGCGCTCACCCTGCAATACGGCAACCCGGTCACGTTCCGGCAGGCGATCTACCAGAGCTATTTCGTGCAGCGGCCGGAGGTGCCGGTGGAGATCCTCGGCCGCATCCTGCCGAGCGTCGATACGCGCGCCCGCCCGGCGGAGGTCGCGGCGGCGAAGGCCGCGCCCGCGCCGCCGTCCGGCGCGCGTGGCTTCGCCGCGACAGCCGCGCCGGCACCGATGGCGATGGCGCCGCCGCATGCCGAGGTCATGGCACAAGCCGCCGATCAGGTGCAGGCCGCCGAGGGCGCGGAAGAGACGATCTTCCAGCTTCCCACTCCGGTTGTGCTCGCCGCCGGCCACACCGCCAGCGTGCCGATCATCGACCGCAGCATTCCCGCCGAGCGCCTGGATTTCGCCGCTGGCAGCGATGCGCATCCGCTCTCCGCGATCCGGATCACCAACGACACCGGCGCGTCGATGCCCGCCGGTGTGCTGACGCTGTACGACGCCTCGGGCGCCGCGACCTTCGCCGGCGACGCCAGGCTTGGCGGGCTGCCCGTTGGCGAGCGCAGGCTGCTGTCCTTCGCGCAGGACCTGCGCACCACGGTCGAGCGCAACGGCACGCAGCAGACGACGCTCGCCTCGCTGACCGCCGCCGAAGGCGTGCTGCACATCACCACCCGGCTGCGCGAGGTGCTGCGCGTCACGATCACCGCGCCGGCGAATGGCTCGCCGGAAACGGCGAGCCGTCGCGTTCTGCTGGAAATTCCCAAGGACGGCGACCGCACGCTGACGCTGGAAGGCGGCCCCATGCCGGGCATCGAGGAGACCGCAACCGCGTGGCGCCTGCCGGTCTCGCTGAAACCGGGCGAAGTGCGCAAGCTCACGGCCTATATCGACCGGCTCGAGCGCGAGCAGACGACGTTGCTGGGCGACGATGCGCAGGTGGTGGTGCGGCTGCTGAACGAGCAGACGCTGACGCCGTCCGCGCGCACCGCGTTGCAGCGCCTGGCCTCACTGCGTCAGGACGAAGCGGCGAAGCGGACGGTGGTGAACCAGCTCAAGGCACAGCAGGCGGCGATCCTGCAGGACGAGGACCGCATCCGGCGCAACCTGGCCGCCGTCGCGGCGAACGACGCACTGCACGCCAGGCTGACGCGCGCGCTGGATGCCGACGAAACGAAGCTCGACCAGCTCAGCCAGGCGATCGAGCCGGCCACCGCCACCGCCGACAGGGCGCACCAGGCGCTGGCCGACGCCGCGGCGTCACTGAAGTTGTGAAGCGGCGGGCGTAGGCTGCGCCGAAGATCCCAGTGAGGCAAACCGGCGTCCGGTCCGGTCACCTTCACGGTTTGGTAGTTGGTGGAACCGCATCCATCGTACAGGCATAATCGGGACGATTGGGGCACTTGATTGATGCCTGTCGAGAGTTCAGCCCAACGGATCGTATTCGGGACGACGCCCAATGCGACTGAACATGCATTCCGTCACATTGATGCCCTTGGGCTGGACAGGAGTCACATCATGCGGGCGATCATGAGCGATCTGGAGCCGAGCTTGCCCTTGCAAGTGCCAGCGAATGGCCTCCCATTCCAGGGATATGTCACGGTGGAAGGTTTGTGGCCAAGGTATCATGCGTTCCCTCCGGCTGGTGGTGTCGTAAATGTTGGCAGAATCACGCCATCGTAAGTCATTGTCTCCACGCCATCTTCGGAAGGGCGAGAGAGTGCTTATCACAAAAATGGTGCGAGGGACGCCCTTCGAGGATCGGATCCTGCATGACATCGCTCATTCCCTGGTCGAGGACATGAACGATGGCGGCATGGGAAGTATCCGTTTCCGGAACGGTCAGCAAGGCAAGCGTCTCTTTGCGCGCCAGGTGAGCGAGGCCACTTTTGTTGACGAAGACGGGGTAGTCGTTTCTGCGACCCTCAATCTGGACCAATATGGGAAGCTCTTCGAATTGGACCTGTGGAAGGTGGATAATTCGAAGCTGCGCAGATATCCGGCGCCAGGTGACGTAAACGTGCTCCGCACCGAACGCTGAACGCGTCGCCGCTGCCTGGCCGCGGCCCGGCGCGCCGAAGGCCCGTGCGACACCAACCGGCGCGCATAGCTTCTTAACCGGACCGCAAGGGTTTCGGCGCAATCCTTGTGGCCATGGCGTCATCCCTTACGCACGCCGACGTTGCGCGTCTGCTGGCGGAGCCTTCGGTTTCGGTTCGCGCCGAGGTGGCGGACAAGCTCGCGCGCGAGATCGACAGCATGCTGCTGACCGAGACCGAGCTCCAGATCGCCCATGACATCGTCCGGGCCATGGCAAAGGACGTCGAGCTGGCGGTGCGGCGCGCGCTGTCGCACAGCCTGCGGCGTGCGCGGCATCTGCCCCACGATGTGGCGGTGCGGCTTGCCAATGACGTGGAGGCGGTGGCGCTGCCGATCCTCACCGAGTCCCCGGTCCTGACCGACGCAGACCTGGTCGAAATCGTCCAGCACGGTTCGGGTAGGAAGCAGGAGGCGATTGCCGGGCGCGGCGATGTCTCCGAGCAGGTCGCCGATGCGCTGGTGAAGCAGGCCGGTGAGGCCGCGGTTGCGGTGCTGATGGGCAACGCGACGGCGCGTATCGCCGAGGCGAGCCTGGGAACCGCGATCGATCGCTTTGCCGACAGCGATCGCGTCAAGGCGAGCATGGTCCACCGCGCCGATCTGCCGGTGACGATAGCCGAACGCCTCGTCGTCATGGTGTCGGACAAGCTTCAGGCCCATCTCGTCAGCCATCACGAACTGCCGGTCTCGCTCGCCACCGACATCGTGCTGCAAAGCCGCGAGCGCGCCACGCTGCATCTCAGCCTCGGCTCCAGCGAGCAGGAGCTGGAACGGCTGGTGCGGCAGATGCATCGCAACCAGCGTCTCACGCCGCTCCTGGTGCTGCGCGCGCTGTGCCTGGGCGATTTTGCGTTCTTCGAGGCGGCGATGGCGGTCATGGCCAAGGTGCCGGCGATGAACGCGCGCATCCTGATCCACGACGCCGGCCCGAACGGTCTCACCTCGCTGTGTGAAAAGGCCGGCATGCCGCCGCGCCTGTTGCCCGCGGTGCGGGTCGCCGTCGATGTGGTGCGCGGCACCGAGTTCGACGGCGGTGAGCGCGACCGCGAGCGCTACCGTTCCCGGGTGATCACCCGTATCCTGACGCAGTTCGAGGACCTGCCGCAGGAGGATCTTGACTATCTGCTGGACAAGCTTGGCGACGTGCTGACCGTTGCGGCATAGTGGCAGCGGAATTGGGCGGTGCGCGGGCTACGAAGAAAGCCAGGCTCCACACCAAGAACACCGAGAACCGCTCAAGGTCCGCCGCGGCTGACATCAGATGAAAGCGGCTGATTTCGTCGTCACCGCGCGGCCGCGCCTTGCCGCAATCAAGCGCTTCCCAGTCGTCGAGTTCGCCGACTATGAGCGCCGGCTGGGTGCGATGCAGGAGACCCTGCAGCTCGTGCAGCAGGCCTATCTGGGCACCTCGCATCGCGCCGTGATCGTGCTGGAAGGCTGGGACACCGCGGGCAAGGGCGGCGTGGTGCGGCGGCTCGGTTGGGCGCTCGACCCGCGCAGCTTCAAGGTGCATGCGATCGCCGCACCCAACGGGCGGGAAAAGTCGCTGCACTACCTGCAACGCTTCTGGGAGCATCTGCCGCAGCATGGCCAGATCGTGGTGTTCGACCGCTCCTGGTACGGCCGCGTGCTGGTCGAACGCGTCGAATCCTACGCAAGCCAGACGGAATGGCAGCGCGCCTACGACGAGATCAACGACTTCGAACGCATGCTGCTGGCCGACGGCATGCGTCTGGTGAAGCTGTTCCTCCACATCACGCCCGGGGAGCAGATGCGCCGGTTCCGCAATCGGCTGACCGATCCGCTGAAGCGCTGGAAGCTCTCGTATGAGGATATCCGCAACCGCCTGCGCTGGCAGGATTACGAGAAGGCGATCGAGGACATGATGGAGAAGACCTCCATCCGGCGCGCGCCCTGGCATCTGGTGCCGGCCAACAACAAGCCGTTCGGCCGGCTGGCCGCATTCCGCATCATCGCCGATCGGCTGTCCAAGGGTGTCGCATTGGAGCCGCGCGCGCTCGATCCGAAGGTGGCGGAGGCCGCCGAGCAACTGCTCGGCATCGGGCTGCCGGCAGTCAACCATCACAGCCACTGAACTGGGTACGAACCGCTTTATTCGTCGTTAATCCGCAGCCGCTTCCGGCTTCGGCTCCGTACCAAGCTTGCCCTGCTGATGGGACGGTCGGCGTTGGCGCTGGTCGCCTCGATCGGCACCGCGGCCTCACTGATGCATCAGCGAATGATCGATGGTCGCATCGACAAGCTGCGCGCCGTGGTCAACACGACGATCGGGTTCGCCAGATCGCCCGCAGCGTCAGCGAGACGGCATCGGCCGCCAACGAGATGGCCAGCCGCATCCATGAGGTCTCGGCCGAGGCGAGCGAGACCGGTCATCAGGCGGCCAAGGTGCGGGACGACACCGGCACCCTCAGCGAAGCGGTGCACCAATTGCAACGGACCGTCGTCGAGGCTGTCCGCAACTCCATCCGCGAGGCCAGCCACGGCTGACAGTTGATCAGCCAGCCGACGAAGCTCTACCCCGCGACGATGTAGTCCATCCGGCCACCATCGACGGCCAGCACCTGGCCGGTCACCCATCCGGAGCCAGGAGCGGCGAAGAACGCCACCGCGTTGGCAATGTCCTCCGGCTCGCCGATGCGCCCCAGCATCGCCCGTTCGGAGAGGCGTCGTGCCACATCCTGCCATTCCTGGTCGGTGCGCCGGTTCTGCGCCATCTCGGTGCGGATGAATCCCGGCGCGACCGCGTTCACCGTAATGCCGCGCGGTCCGAGCTCCATGGCAAACCGCTTCGTCAGAATCGCCACCTCGGCCTTGGTCGCGGCATAGAATGCATTGCCTGGCAGCGCCGTGCCGATGGCGGCGATCGAGGTGACGTTCACGATCCGCCCGTAGCGGCGCTCCCGCATGCCCGCCATGGTTGCGCGGATCGTGTGGATGACGCCATCGACATTGACCCGCCGCATGCGCTCCATCGCCGCCGGATCATAGGTTTCCAGGGTCGCCTGCAAGGAGACGCCGGCGTTGTTCACCAGGATGCTCACCGGCCCCAGCTCGCGGGTCGCACGTTCGATCATTTCTTCCACCTGCGCCGCATCGGCGACATCCGCGCGATGGGCGATCGCGCGGCCGCCTTCGGCACGGATTTCCTGCACGAGCGTCTCCGCGGCGTCGGCGCGCGCGACATAGTTCACGCAGACGGCAGCGCCTTGCCGGGCAAGACGCCGCGCAGTTGCCCTGCCGATGCCGCGCGCCGCCCCGGTCACCACCGCCACCTGATTTTGCCAAACCATCATCCGTCTCCGTCCTGACCCGTCGCTGCGGTACAGGCGCAACATGCGTCGGGCATTCCGATCCGGCCAGGGCCAAATGAGGCTTTTTCGTGCCGACTCCGCCCGCTCGTGACTATGTTCCGGCGCGTTTCGGGCTGGAGCCCGACCCGCAGGCGCGGATGTTCCACTCACGCACTGGGATTTTGCGCGTCGTAGTGTATATGCAACAATCCTGGAATCAATACAGAATGACTGAAGCAATCAGTGGCTATTTGGTCGAGGAAAGGGTCGTCCAGGGAGAGACCGTCTGGGTGGCGATCCGCGCGCGCGGCGCCGAATGGTCCTGGCTGACGCCGGCGGAGGCCGCGCGGCTCGGCCGGCAATGGGTCGAGAAATATGGCAACCGGCAGGATGGCAGATCGGCCGTGAGCAGTGATGATGACACCGTGCCGGCCGCCTCCGCGGAATTGATCGCCGCCGAGTAGGGCATCGAGGCGGCGCTCGCCGCCCCGGCGCCCCGAGCGCTCAGGCCGTCGGGAACTTGCAGTTGTCGGCGAGCGGATGCAGGACCTCGGACGGCGGAGAGGTGTGCAGCAACTTGTAGAGATCCCACGGACCCTTGCTCTCGTCCTTGGTCTTGATCTGGAACAGATAGGCCGGGAACTCGCCACGCCCGTCGCCGCGAATCCGTCCCGGACCGAACGCATCGTCTTCGGTCGGGATCGACTTCATGTGCGCCACGATTGCCCGGCCGCTCTTCTTGGCATTCGCGGCACCCATCGACTGCACCGACTTCAGGTAGTGCAACGTTGCCGAGTAGGAACTGGCGTGCGCCTGGTTCGGGTAGTTGTTTGGCGACCTGGTCAGCAGCCGCTTGGTGAAGGCGCGCGTCCGGTCGTCGCGATCCCAGTAGAATGTCTCGGTGGTGGTCAGCCCCGCGCAGACTTCCAGACCGAGCGAGTGCACGTCGGTGATGAACAGCAGCAGCGGCACGATCTTCATCTTCTTGTTCAGGCCGAACTCGGCGGCCTGCTTGATGCAGTTCTGCGTATCGAGACCGGCGTTCGCCAGACCGAGCACATGCGCCCCGCTCGCCGCCGCCTGGGTGAGATAGGAGGAGAAGTCTGTGGTGTCGGGGAACGGATAGCGCAGATCGCCCTTCACCTCACCGCCGCCCTTTCTCACCACATCGGCCGTCAGCTCCGCGAGCGACTGGCCAAGTGCATAATTGGCGGTGATGAAGAACCAGGACTTGTTGCCGGCGGCCATCAGCGCGCCCCCGGTCGAGTGCGCATTCTCGTAGGTGTCGAAGCTCCAGACGATGGAGTTCGGACTGCACTGCTCGTAGGTGAGCGCCGCCACGGTGGCGGACGCGTTGAGCATCATCTTGTCCTTCTCCTTCGCCACCTGCGCCACCGCGAGGGCCACGGAAGAGGTCAACACATCGGCTGCGACATCGACGCCCTGGTCGAACCACTGCCGCGCAATGGACGCGGCGACGTCGGGCTTGTTCTGGTGGTCGGCGCTGATCAGCTCGACGTCGAAGTCGATATGCGAGCGCATCTCCTCCACGGCGAGCTGTGCCGCCGCCACCGAAGTCGGTCCCGTATTGTCGCGGTAGGTACCGGAGAGATCGGTCAGCACGCCGATCGTGATCTTCGGCTTCGCCTGCGCCCGGGCGCGCGCGATCGGCACGGTAGAAAGGGCGGCGGCGCTGCCCAGAAGGTTGCGGCGTGAAAGCTGCCTGGACGGATCACTCCTCGTGTTCGTTAAAGCAAGTGCGGAATGCGCCCGGCTGAGCGCCCGGCGCTGCTGCATTCTGAGCGGTGGGTTGCCGCCGCAGTCAAGCCGTCAGGCGAAGCGGCCGGAGCGGGGGAAGCCGTTCGGTGGCAGCCGTCCCGCCTGTGCGCGTTCAGCGATCCAGTCGCGCAGATTCGTCTCGGTGCGCGTCTTTTCGCCGAGCCGCCAGGTCAGGCCATCGGCGAGCCGGAACACCTTCGCATCCGCCAGCCCGCCGTCGCGGTAACGCTGCAGGATCACGCCGCCGCCGCGCGCCATCTCGGGCACCTGTTCGAGCGGGAAGATCAGCAGCTTGCGGTTGCTGCCGACGACCGCGACGTGGTCGCCATCCGCCGGGACGCAGAGCGCGGCCTCCTCGCCCGGTCTGAGATTCAGCACCTGCTTGCCGGTGCGTTTTTCCGCCGCAAGCTCGTTCGCCGGCACGACGAAGCCGCGGCCCGACGACGAGGCGATGAGATATTTCTGGCCTTCGGTCGGCACGAACAGCGCGGCGACATCGTCCTCGTTGGTCAGGTCCGTGAGCAGGCGCACCGGCTGGCCGTCGACGCGGCCACGCGGCAGGTCGGCGGCTTTCAGCGTGTAGGCGCGGCCATTGGTGCCGAACAGGGTGAGACGATCGGTCGTCTGACAGTGCACCAGGCGCTTCAGCCGATCGCCCTCCTTGAAGCGCAGCTCGGCGGCATCGCCGGTGTGACCCTTGACCGCGCGAATCCAGCCCTTCTCGGACAGAATGACGGTGATCGCCTCGCGTTCGACGAAGGCATCGCTGGCCACTTCGACAGCGGATGGCGGGACGCCGAGTTCGGTGCGCCGCGCGCCCAGTGCACCGGAGCCGAATTTCTGCCGCGTCTCTTCGAGTTCGTCGGCAATCCGCTGCCAGCGCAGCGCATCGCCCTTCAGCAGCGTCTGGATGTCCTTGCGCTCCGTGGCCAGCGACTTGTGCTCCTCGCGGATTTCCATCTCCTCGAGCTTGCGCAAGGAGCGCAGGCGCATGTTGAGGATCGCCTCCGCCTGAACATCGGTCAGCTTGAAACGCTGGATCAGTCGCGGCTTCGGTTCGTCTTCGTTGCGGATGATACGAATCACTTCGTCGACGTTCAAATAGACGAGCAGGTAGCCGTCGAGGATTTCGATGCGGCGCTCGATGGCAGTGAGCCGATGGCGCGAGCGGCGGACCAGGACCTCGTGGCGATGTTCGAGCCAGGCGCGCAGCACCGCGGGAAGCGACATCACAAGCGGCGTGCGCGTCGCGTCCAACACGTTCATGTTCAGCGGGAAACGTGTTTCCAGCGCGGTCGCGCGGAACAGCGTCTCCATCAGCACTTCCGGCTCGACGCTGCGCGATTTGGGTTCGAGCACGAGGCGCACCGTCTCGGTGCTTTCGTCGCGCACATCGCCGAGCAGTGGCAGCTTGCGCTCTTCCAGGAGCTGGGCGATCTGCTCGATCAGTCGCGCCTTCTGCACCTGGTACGGGATTTCCGTCACCACGATCTGCCAGGTGCCGTGCTTGGCCTTCTCCACCGCCCACTTGGCGCGGACGCGAAACCCGCCGCGCCCTGTCTCGTATGCCGAGAGGATCGCCGCCGGATCTTCCACCAGCACGCCGCCGGTGGGGAAATCCGGCCCAGGCATATGACGCAGCAAGTCGGCTGTCGTCGCCTGCGGATTGCGGATCAGGTGAATGGCGGCGCCACAGATCTCGCCGGCATTGTGTGGCGGGATCGACGTGGCCATGCCCACCGCGATGCCGGCCGCGCCGTTGGCAAGAAGATTTGGAAATGCACCGGGCAGAACGACCGGCTCGCTCTCTTCGCCATCGTAGGTGGGGCGAAAATCGACGGTATCCTCGTCGATGCCGGAGAGCAGGGCGCGGGAAACCTCGGTCAGTCGCGCCTCGGTGTAGCGCATGGCTGCGGCGTTATCGCCGTCGATATTGCCGAAATTGCCCTGGCCCTCCACCAGCGGGTAGCGCGCCGCGAAATCCTGCGCGAGCCGCACCAGCGCCTCGTACACCGCGACGTCGCCGTGCGGGTGGAACTTGCCGATCACGTCGCCGACGACGCGGGCGCATTTCTTGAAGCCCGCCGAGGGGTCGAGCCGCAGCAGATGCATCGCGTAGATCAGCCGCCGATGCACCGGCTTCAGCCCATCGCGCACATCCGGCAGCGATCGTGACATGATGGTGGACAGTGCATAGGCGAGATAGCGCTCGGACAGCGCGTCCGAAAGCCGCGTGTCCTCGACATGCCCGATCAGGTCATCCGGCATCCTGTTGCTCCGATTCGGCGGCCAGTGCCGCCACGCGGTCGTATAGCATCCGCCGCGCCGCCGGCAGGGGCCGGTGGTGATGACCGAACGCGTCGCGCTCCAGGAAGTGGCCCGTCAACCCGAGCCCGTCGCGCCAGTCCGGTGGCGCCGCTTCGTTGCCTCCGGCCAGGAACGACGGCAGGCGCAACAGACGCGATGTCCAGATGCCGGCACCCGCCGCGGTGACGGCGCGGCCGGTCTTCGGCGACACGAATGCGAGGCCGGCCGTCTCGCCGGTGACCGCACAGCTCGTCAGGTCGAGCCCGTAGCCAAGCTCGGCGAGCAGTACCGCCTCCCAGCGGATCAGGTCGGTGAGCATCCCCGGGCCCTGCGGAAGGTGCGCGATCAAGTGCAACAAACCCTCGAACACCCGCGGATGTGGCTCGCGTTCCGGCAAGGTGCCTTCCGCCACGGCGCAGGCCGCGGACAGCATCGCCAGCCCGAGCGGATCGTCCATGGCGAGAGCGGCACCGGGGTGCACCAGTTCCGCGCTGAAGCTGCCAAGCTGATCCGCCAGTCTTGCGACCCAGCGCGCCTGCACGAGGTTGCCGGGCTGCCATATCGCCGTGCGACTCCGCGCGCCACCGCCGCGTGCCAGGCCGCGATGGGCGCCGTGTTCCTCGGTCAACACCGTGGCGATGGCGTCGCCTTCACCGTACGGGCGTGCGTCGAGCACGATAGCGGGCGCGTCCCACTCCATGGCGGCTACCGGCTAGCAGCTTTCGGGCGGCGGAGCGATGGCCGGCTGTTGCCTACAGCCAGTGGAATCCGTGGGCCATGGCACCGAAACCACCGAGCATGGCAGCGAAGCCACCGAGCATGATGCCAACCAGCCAACGGAAGTCGGCGCGCTGGTCAGTCACGACGGTATCGATGCGCCGGTCCATCGAGTCGAGCCGCAGCTCAATCCGCTCCAGAGCAGCGGACGTGGTCCGGGCAATCTGTTCCAGCACGGCGACGCGCGCTTCCATGGATGCAGGATATCTGCCCGGGTCAGGCGGTTCAATGGTCGCGTCGGGCACGGTATTCACTCCAGCACGCCCGACAATGCCCAGGACGCATGAAGAGAAAGCCCTACGCACATCCGATGGCGGCAGCCACCTACAGCCAGTGGAACCCGTGTGCCATGACGCCAAGCAAGGCCCCGGTCTGCGCCAGCATCAGGCCGAGCAGCCAGCGGAAATCCGCGCGATGCTCGGAAGAGAGCGCATCAAACCGGCGATCGACGGCGGCGAACCGACTCTCGAGCCCGGTGAACCGGCCGTCCATTGCGGTGAACCGGCCCTCCATTGCGTCGAACCGGCCTTCCAGTGTGTCGAACCGGTGCTCGATCCGCTCAAGGCTCGCGGCCGTTGTCCGGGCGATCTGTTCCAGTACTGCGACACGGCTCTCCATGTCGGCAGGATACCGGCCGCTTCCTGACGGTTCAACAGGGGTGTCGGGCATGCGGACCACTCCTTCCGCTCCCGACCTACCGGCAACCAGTGAACGAACCGCTACCCCGGATCCTGCAGCCCGATCGCGCGCAGCCGTGCGGTTTCCTCGTCCCACCCGGCGCGATGCTTCACGTTGAGGAACAGATGCACCTTGCGCTCCAGCAGGGTTGCCAATTCCTCCCTCGCCTTCGCGCCGATCGCCTTGATCCGCTTGCCGCCCTCACCGATCAGGATCGCCTTGTGGCCCGCACGCGAGACGTACACCGTCGCTTCGATCCGTACGGAGCCATCGTTGCGCTCCTGCCAGTTCTCGGTCTCCACCGTCGTGCCATACGGCACCTCCTCGTGCGTCTGGAGGAAGATCTGTTCGCGCACGATCTCCGCCGCCAGCAGCCGGTCCGGCAGATCCGTCAGATCGTCATCGGGGTAGAGATGCGGTCCCTCCGGCACGGCAGCCGCCAATGCATCCGCCAACTGCTCGATGCCATCGCCGGTCGCGGCACTCACCATGAAGGTCTGCTCGAACGGCGTCAGTGCCGTGAGCGCAGCGGTCAGCGGCAGCAGCTTCGGTGCCGGCACGAGGTCGATCTTGTTCAACACCAGCCAGCTCCGCCGCTTCCGCGCCGCGAGCTTCCCGGCGATCTGGCGCACCAAATCGGTTGCACCGGTCTTCGCATCCACCAGCAGCAAGGTCAGGTCCGCGTCCTGCACGCCCGTCCAGGCCGCCGCCACCATCGCCCGGTCCAGCCGGCGGCGCGGCGTGAAGATGCCTGGCGTGTCGACCAGCAACACCTGGCTCTCGCCGCGCATCAGGATACCTAGCACGCGGAACCGCGTGGTCTGCGCCTTCGGCGTGACGATGGACAGCTTCGCGCCGGTCAGCCGGTTGAGCAGAGTGGACTTGCCCGCGTTCGGCGCGCCGGCAACGGCGACGAAGCCGCACCGCGTCATGCCCCAAGCACCCGCAACAGCTCCTGCGCCGCGAATTGTTCGGCTGCGCGCTTGCTGCCGGCCGTGCCGGACCCGGTGAACCCGCCCACTGTCACCGTCACGACGAACTCCGGCGCATGCGGCGGGCCGGCGCGCGACGCAACGACATACTCTGGCAGCCCCAACCCGCGCGCCTGCACCCATTCCTGCAATGCGGTCTTGGCATCCTTCGGCGGTTCCTCCTGTGCATTCATTACACCGGCCCAGGCACGCCGCACGAAGTCACGCGCCCGCTCGAGCCCGCCGTCCAGATAAAGCGCGCCCAGCGCCGCTTCCAGGGCATCGGCCAGCACGGTGGCGCGCCGCCGCACCCCGGCGCGCGCCTCGCCCGGCGCCACGGACAACGTCTCACCGAGCCCGATCTCTTCCGCCACCGCCGCCAGCACCGGCTGGGAAACCAGCAACGCCAGCCGGCGCCCGAGATCGCCCTCCTGCTCACGCGGAAACCGTTCGGCCAGCCACTCCGCGACCAACAGCCCGAGCACGCGATCGCCGATGAACTCCATCCGCTCGTTGGAGCTTCTGCCACGCTCGCGGCCACGGCCAAACAGTGCGGAGCGATGGGTCATCGCCTCGCGCAACAGTTCGGGACGCGTGAAATCGTGTCCGAGGATGGCCTCGATCGGTGTGGTCAACGCCGGCCCACTCAGTGGAGGCCCATCGCCAGCCGACTCCAGCGGATCTCGAATGGCCACCACCAGAATTCCCACCACGGATCGACCGCATCCACCGAGAAGAAGATGATCTCCGCGCGTCCGACAAGGTTCTCCACCGGCACGAAACCGACGCCGTTCATGAAGCGGCTGTCCGCCGAATTGTCGCGATTGTCACCCATCGCGAACACATGGTCGGGCGGGACGAGGAATTCCGGCGTGTTGTTCATCTCGCCTTCGTCGGTCGCCTTCAGGATGTCGTGCTTCACGCCATTCGGCAGCGTCTCCCGGTAGAGCCGCAGCACCATGTGGATGCCGTTGTCGTCGGCGACATAGTCGCCCTCAGGCTGGCGCGGACAGAGCTGGCCGTTGACATAGAGTTGGCCCTGGCGCACCTGGATACGGTCGCCGGGCAGCCCGATGATGCGCTTGATGTAGTCCGTTGAATTGTCGCGCGGATACTTGAACACGGCCACGTCGCCCCGCTTCGGCAGGCGTTCGAAGATGCGCCCGGAGAACGGCGGCCAGCCAAACGGCAGCGAGTAGCGTGAATAGCCGTAGCTGTATTTCGACACGAACAGGTAGTCGCCCACCAGCAGCGTCGGGATCATGCTGCCGGAGGGAATATTGAACGGCTCATAGGCGACAGTGCGCACCACGACGGCGATCAGACCGGCATAGACGAACGTCTTGATGTTCTCGACCCAGGCGCTCGGTTTGCGCTTGGCCTTTGCCTTTGTCGCCATATGGGGAAGGGCTTCCGTCGATAAAATCCGGGCGGATCAAGCCCAGGGGTGGATGATGTGTCAAGCGAGCGGCCGGTCGCGCAATCCTGGCAGCGTCCCGTGGGAAACCAATGGTTAACGCGCGGTAGAGCCTAGTCCGCGTCGAACTGGCCGGGCTGCCCGCCGGCGGCCCGTTGCCGCGCCGTGAAGGCACGGATCTCCGGCAGCGTGACGTAGGCCTTCCGGTCGATGTCGATCGCATCGAAGTTCTGCGCCACCAGCGGCATGCCAGCTTCCGCCTGCTGGCGCGTCAGGCGCCCGTTGCGCGTCACGTTGGCGGCGGCGAAGCGCTGCGCCAGCGCCCCGCCTTGCGCTGGGGAGACTGCGGCACCCGCCGGGCCTTGATACGCGCCTGGCTGTGCCGCGGGCGGCGCGCCATAGGGGCCAGTCGGATAGCCATACGGGTAGTAGGGGCTGGGATAGCGGTAGGCGTAGGGATAGCCGTAGTAGCCGCAGCACGGCAGCCAAGCCCCGGTATAGGGATCGTAGACGCAGCCACCGAGCAAGACCGTGGCGGCGATCAGTGCCAGTGTCGCAGCAACTCGTCGCATGGCTCGGTTCCCCTCACGTCGCCCGCATGGCCGAAATGATCACCTGGGCAAAGGCGTATGGGTATTCGTCGGTCATCGTCAATGCGACCGAGGCCACCATTCCCGGAGGCGTGATCGCCGCAAGCCGCGTTGCCGCGCCGCCGGTCATCTGCAAGGTCGGCTGGCCCGAGGGCAGGTTCACCACGCCCAGGTCGGAGAAGAACACCCCACGCCGGAACCCGGTGCCGAGCGCCTTCGCCGCCGCCTCCTTCGCCGCGAAGCGCTTGGCGAAGGTTGCCGCCTGGATCCTCTCGGTGCGGCTCGCCGCCTTCGCACGCTCGGTCGCGGTGAAGACGCGCGAAAGGAACCGCTCGCCATGACGCGCGATCGCCGCCTCGATGCGGCGGATATCGCAGATGTCGGAGCCGAGACCGAGGATCATGGCGGTGTTCAGTGATTTCTGTCATTGCGAGGAGCGCAGCGACGCGACAATCTCGGGGGCGTTCACTCCACGAGATTGCTTCGCCTTCGGCTCGCAATGACAGGTGCTGCCGCTCCTGACCACCGACCACGCACTCATCCCCGTTCCACGCCCTTGACGCCGACCGCACCACGCAGGCCGGCGATAACCTTCGACAGATGCGCAACGTCGCGCACGTCGACATCCACCAGGGCTTCGATGAAGTCCGGCTGGCGATTGACGATTTTCAAGTTGGCAACCGCGCCTTCCTGCTTTGCGATGGCATTCGTCAGGTTGGCGAGAGCCGTCGGCTCATTTGCCCCGATCACGCTGATCCGCGCGGTATGGCTGGGCGCCTTGCTGTCCGGGCGGCTGCCGAGCAGAGCCTCATGGTTCCAATCGACGTCGATGAAGCGCTCGGGCGTGGCGGCAAAGCTTGTCAGGGTCTGGCAATCGCGTGCATGGATCGTCACCCCCTTTCCGGTCGTGATGATGCCGACGATCTCGTCGCCCGGCACGGGATGGCAGCAGCCGGCGAAGTGATGGGCCATGCCCGGCACCAGGCCGGTGATCGGCATATCGAAATCCGACTTGTGCGAATGCCGGTTGTTCGCGCGCGGCGGCGGCGCGGGGATCATGCGCGGCGCACGCGGCGCTTGGCGCAGCTCCGGATAGGCGGCGTGCACCACATCCTTCGGGCCGACATTGCCGTTGCCGACCGCAATGTACAAATCGTCGACCGCGGCGAGTTTCAGCGTCTTCAACGCCGGCTCCAGCGCCTTTTCCGATCCATCGAGCCCAGCCTGGCGGAACGCCTTCGCGAGTTCCGCACGTCCCGCATCCAGGTGCTGCTGGCGCTGCTGCTGATGGATGAAGCGGCGGATACGGGCGCGCGCCTTGCCCGTGACGACATACCGCTCCCATTGCGGCGAGGGCGTGCCGCCGCGCGCCGTCATGATCTCGACCTGGTCGCCGTTCTGCAACTGATGACGCAGCGGCAGCAGCCTGCCGTTGATCTTCGCGCCGACGCAGGCATCGCCAACCTGCGAGTGCACCGCATAGGCGAAGTCCACCGGCGTGGCGCCGCGCGGCAACTGGATCAACTGCCCCTTCGGCGTGAAGCAGAAGACCTGGTCCTCGTAGAGTTCCAGTTTGGTGTTCTCGAGGAACTCGTCGGGTGCCGTGGAATTCTCCAGAATCTCCAGCAGGTCCTGCACCCAGCGGAAACGCTGCAGGTCGCGCCTGTCGGCCTTCGCATTGGGCTCCTTGTAGACCCAGTGCGCGGCGACGCCGTTTTCCGCCACGTCGGTCATGTCCGCGGTGCGGATCTGGATCTCGATCTTCTGGTTGCGCGGCTCGCGCAGCGTCACGCCAGTGTGCAGACCCTGGTAGCCGTTCGACTTGGGCGTGGAGATGTAGTCCTTGAACCGGCCGGCGATGACCGGATACGCCGAGTGCACCGCTCCGAGCGCCGCGTAGCACGCATCCTTGCTCGGCACGACGATGCGGAATGCCATGATGTCGGATAGCTGCTCGAAGGCCACGTTGCGCCGGTGCATCTTCTCCCAGATCGAGTAGGGCGACTTCTCACGGCCCGACACATCGATCACCGTCACGCCGGCTTCCTCGCAGACGCGCTTCAGCTCCTCGCGCACCTCCTCGATCACGTCGGCGCCCTGGCCACGCAGGAAGTTCAGCCGCGCCTGGATCGTGGCATAGGCCTCCGGCTCGAGCTGCGCGAAGGCCAGCGTCTGCAACTCGGTCTTCACCGCATCCATGCCGATCCGTTCGGCTAGCGGCGCGTAGATTTCCATCGTCTCGCGCGCGATGCGGCGGCGGCGTTCCGGGTCCTGCACGAAGTGCAGCGTGCGCATGTTGTGCAGCCGGTCGGCGAGCTTCACCAGCAGAACACGAATGTCGCGGCTGATCGCCAACACGAGCTTGCGGAAGTTCTCCGCCTGCTTGGTGCGGTCGGACTGCAGCTCGAGGCGGGTCAGCTTGGTGACGCCGTCCACCAGGCCGGCGATCTCGCCACCGAAGCGGTGCTGAATGTCCGGCAGCTTGATCGGCGTGTCCTCGATCACGTCGTGCAGCAGGCCGGTGGCGATGGAGGCGGTATCCAGCCGGTAGCCGGCCAGGATGTCGGCAACGGCAACCGAATGGGTGATATAGGGATCGCCGTTGTCGCGAAGCTGCGCGCCGTGCGCCTGGACGGCCAGCGTGTAGGCGGCATCGATCAGCCCGGTGTCCGCCTTCGGATCGTAGGCGCGCACCTTCTCGGTCAGCGCGAACCGGCGAATGGTGTCCGGATCTGAGCTGGTTCGCTGTGCGACCTCGGCCGCCGTACCGTCAGGCGCGAAGACGGGGGCGAGGGCCGGCCTCGTGACCGCGCTGCCTTCACCCCCACCTGTCATGAACGATTACCGACGCGGACGGCCGCCCAGCTCCGCCTCGATCGCCGCCTCGAGATCCTCGGGCGACATCTCTTCTCCTTCGACGGGCAGGCTTGCCGCCTCTTCCTCGGCCGTGACGTCCTGCAGGCCGAAGATGTTCTGGTCGGTCGGGATGAGGTCGAGCACCTCCTCGTCCGCCGGCTCCGGCTCGGGCGCGCGGGACAGCGACTTGACGAGGTCCTGCTCGATCCTGCCGAGGTCGATCGTCTCGTCGGCGATTTCGCGCAACGCGACGACGGGGTTCTTGTCGTTGTCTCGATCTATGGTGAGCTCCTCGCCGCGGCTCAGGCTGCGCGCGCGCTGGGCGGCGAGCAGGACGAGCTCGAAGCGATTGGGAACCTTCTGGACGCAGTCTTCGACGGTGACGCGCGCCATGCGCTCAGCCTCCGGGCGTTGAACTTGGGCGAACCCCTGATCTAGGCGAGCGCCCGAGCCAAAGCAAGCCTGACGGAGCCGGCGCGCTTGACGAAACCCGCCGCGAAGCCATTTCCGCGGCATGACCACGCGCTCCATCGGTGCCGGAATCGGCCCCCTGTCTCTCCTGGCGGGGTGCGCATTCGCCCTGGTGGGGTGTGCCGGCCTCCCCAGCGCGGCGCCCGCCCTGCCGGCTGCCAGCTCGCAATTCGATGGCACGTATGCCGGGCAGAACAGCCTGGTCAGCGGCTGGGGCTTCCTGTGCGGTGCGCCCAGCTATCCGGAGACGATCGCCGTCAGCGGCGGCCGGTTCGACTATCCGTTCGCGGTCAACCCGCCGAGAACCGCACCCGTTGCCGTCCAGATCGCGGCGGACGGCACATTCAGAGGGCAGATGCAATACGGCACGGAGGACTTCGGCCCGCGGTCGCGCTACCTCACAGCGTGGGTGACGGTGACCGGACGGATCACCGGAACCATGCTCGACGCCACGGTGACCGATCTGCGCTGCGTTCGACGGCTGACCGCCCAACGCGGCTGACCGCGGACCCGGCAGCGTCACAGCGGGCGTATCCCTTGCGGCGGCACATCCCGCAGCAGCTCTCGGGCGCGGCGCCGCAGCACGGGGTGCGTCCAGTCAGGCGCCACGTCGAGCAGAGGCACCAGGACGAACGCCCGTTCGTGGGCCCGCGGATGCGGCAGCACGGGATCGGGCGTCGTCCGCACGAGCTGACCGCCCTGCCCCATCGCGATGATATCGAGATCGAGCGTGCGGGCTGCGTTCGGCGCGCCCCGGATGCGTCCCGCCGCTGCCTCTATCGCCTGCAGTGTGGCGAGCAGGACACCAGGGTCGGGTTTTACAGCGCCCGGTTCAACCTGGAGAACCGCAACCGCATTGACATAGGGCGGCTGGCCGGATGGCGGGACGGGAGCGGTCAGATACCAGCGTGACAGCCCCCGCAGCCGCAGCCCGGGCAGCGCATCCAGGGCGGCCGCCGCCAGCCGGCAGGTCTCGATCGGCGACGTGCCATCGGGTCCTGGCAGATTTGCGCCTATGGCAACGAGGATCATCCGCAACGGTTCCGGCCGGGTGGTTCACATTTCAACAGGAAGCTGCGATGATTTGCTACGCGATCGCCCCGGTTTTGCCGCTTTACCCGGTCCGCACGTCTTCCGACTGGTCCCGCACCCTGCATCGAGAGGTCTCGATCCATGCATTTCCTTCCAAATGAACGGGTAGCCCTATTCATTGATGGCGCCAATCTCTATTCCGCTTCGCGCAATCTTGGCTTCGACGTCGATTACCGAAACTTGCTGGAGTTCTTCCGCAAGAAGGCACATGTCATTCGTGCTTATTACTATTCCGCAGTGTTGGAGACCGACGAATACTCGCCGTTGAAGCCGCTGACCGACTGGCTGGCCTATAATGGCTATACGCTGGTGACGAAGCCGGCCAAGGAATTCACCGATTCGGCCGGACGGCGGCGGGTCAAGGGGAACATGGACATCGAGGTTGCGGTGGACATGCTTGAGCTCGCCCCGCGGCTTGATCACGCGATCTTGTTCAGCGGCGACTCCGATTTCCGCCGGCTGGTGGAGGCCGTCCAGCGCCGGGGCGTTCGTGTGTCGGTGGTCTCCTCGATCCGCACCAGCCCGCCGATGGTCGCCGACGAACTGCGCCGCCAGGCGGACCAGTTCCTGGAGCTCGCCGACATCGCCCCCGAATTCACCCGCCGCCAGACGGAGCCGCGCGTGCGTGGCGGGCAGCTGCGCCAGACCCCAGCCGAACCGTTCCCCGATCCGCACGACGCCGCGTGAGGCGCCAGGACGAGCCTGCGGTCCCCGAGCCCGACTGCCCGCTCTGTCCCAGGCTGGCCGAGTATCGGCGGACCAATCGGGCCGCCAATCCCGACTGGTTCAACGCGCCGGTACCGAGCTTCGGCAGCCTGGATGCGCATCTGCTTATTGTCGGCCTGGCGCCCGGCGTGCGTGGCGCCAATCGAACCGGGCGGCCATTCACCGGGGATTTTGCCGGCATGCTGCTCTACCGGACGCTGCTGCATTTCGGTCTCGCACAGGGGGCCTACGGTGCCGACCCCGACGACGGGCTTAGGCTGGTAGATTGCCGCGTCAGCAATGCCGTGCGCTGCGTGCCACCCGGCAACCTGCCGACGCCGCTCGAGGTCGGCACCTGCAACCGATTTCTGACCGCCGAAATCGCCGCGATGCAGCGGCTGCGCGGCGTACTGGCGCTGGGTGGAACGGCGCATAACGCGGTGCTGCGGGCATGCGGCATCCGGCCTGCGCGCGTGCCGTTTCGCCATGGCGAAATCCACGCCCTGCCCGAGGGCAGGCTGCTCGCCGACAGCTATCATGTGTCGCGACTGAACACGAACACCGGCCGGCTGACCGAGCCCATGTTCCACGCCGTCGTCGAGACGCTGATTGGGCGGGTGGGTCCACTGTCTCCATCAAAGATGTATCGATAATATTGCTTTTCTCGGGATGGCAGGTATCATGGCCGCATGACCCTGATCCCGCCCTTCACCATCATCAGCGAAGCCACCATCGTCCGCCTGGTGGACGACTTCTATGCCAAGGTCAGGCGCGATCCGGTGCTCGGGCCGATTTTCGCGAGGGCGATCGCCGATGCAGCGTGGCCCGCGCATCTGCAGCGGATGTACGCCTTCTGGTCATCGGTGATGCTCACCTCCGGCCGCTACAAGGGAAATCCCGTCGCGGTGCATGAGCGGATCGCTGGCATCGAACCGGCACTGTTCGGCGACTGGCTCGATCTGTTCGAAGCAACTGCCGAGGAGCTGTTCATCCCCGAACTCGCCGGCGAATTCGCCACCAGGGCGCGGCGGATCGCCGAAAGCCTCCGGCTCGCGCTATTCTTCCGCCCCAACGAGCCCTGGCCAACCGATCTACGGCAACGACCACCGCTTGCCGCACGCTGATCGAAGGAGAGCGCATGCGTCTGACCACATTCACCGACTACACGCTGCGCACCCTGATCTACCTCGCGATCCGGCCGGAGAAGCTTGTCACGATCGCCGACATAGCGAGCGCATACGACATCTCGGCGAACCACCTGATGAAGGTGGTGCATCAGCTCGCGCTTGCCGGCGACATAGCGACGGTGCGCGGCCAGCGCGGCGGCCTGCGTCTCGCCCGGAAGCCGGAGGCGATCAACCTCGGCGAAGTGGTGCGGCGCACCGAGCCCGATCTTGAACTGGTCGCCTGCTTCGGCGAAGCGCAGCGCTGCACCATACAGGATGGATGCGTGTTGCAGCACGCGCTGGGCGACGCCTTGCAGGCATTTCTTTCTGTACTGGACGGCTACACGCTCGCCGATCTGGTCGCGCCGCGGCAGGCCTTGGCCGGATGGCTCGGCATGACCCAGCAACCCGAACAGCGGATCGTCTGACCGCAATACGCGGATGGCGGCAGTGCGGCCGGCGCGCGCATGACATGCGCCGTCAATCGCATGAAGGAGCTGTCGCATGGACTTCCGCATTTCCGGCCTGCCGGTCGAGCCATTCGTGCCGTACTTCTCGATGAGCGGCGCGGATCTGCTGGCTCATGGCGCACGCCGCGTGGTCGCGACAGCGTCCATGGCGTCAAACCTGATGCCGCCGTGCCGGGTCAGCCTGCGCGACGCGGAACCAGGCGAGGTGTCAATCCTGCTGAATTACCCGCATCACATCACGCCGACCTCGCCGTATCGCGCGAGCGGGCCGATCTACGTGCGCGAAGGCGTGCGGGAGACGGCGAGTGTCGTCAATCACGTGCCGGCGCAGCAACGGACCCGGCTGCTGTCGGTGCGAGCCTATGATGCCGACGGCATCATGGTGGACGCCGACGTGATGGAGGGCACCGAACTCGAGGCGGCGATCCATCGGATGTTCGGGCGCGACGATGTCGCGTTCCTGCACGCGCACAACGCGCGCCGTGGCTGCTACTCCTGCCGCATCGACCGCGTGTGACGTGTCGCCAACGACCGGCGAAGCGCCCGCATCGGCGCGGTGATCCGCCACGAGGTGGAGGTGCGCACAGTCTCGAGCGCCTGCTCGAGCGACGCGTTGCGTGCCTCCAGCTCGGCATTCCGTTGCGACAGTGCCGCGCTGTATTGATCCACGACGCGCACTTCAGGCAATGCAACCGGCGCTGAGCTGGTCTTCCGCAGAACCACGTCGCAATACATGTAGGACTGGAAGGCGAAGTACATCATCTCCCAGTTCTCGGCGATCATGAATTCGTTGGTCGCCTGGATGACGCCGTAGGCGGCGTTGCTGAACCCTGCCTCGTTCATGATGTAGTCGTTCAGGATGATGATGCCGTCGTCCGCGATCTTGCGCTTGATGATGCCGAGTTCCTGCTTCACCGAATCATATGTGTGATTGGCGTCCACGTAGACGATATCGAGGCTCGCGTCATCGAGCGTCGCGAGCGCGGCCACACTGTCGCCTTCCAGCACAGTGACCTTCTTCCGTCCTATGAGCTCGACGAATCGCTCGCGGTAGAACGCGCTGTGGGTACGGCCGCCGAACAGTTCCTTCGTCGGGTGGCCCCACAACTCCGGTATCTCATGAAGATCGAACAGGTCGACAGCGAAGAAATGCCGCGGTTCGCAGATGCTAAGGAGCTTGTGCGAAAAATCGCCGAGCGCGACGCCCACTTCGGCGATGACCTTGTTCTTTGGCAGCAGCGGCAGGATCGCATCGCGGTCCGGCAGCAGCCGCGCATTCGCCAGCAGATGTTCCGGCAATCTTGCTGCCGGCTCCAGGCTCGGCATCAGGCGCCTGCCGGCTCGCCCAACGCTGTCGCGATCGCCTGCCGCAGCCTGGGGCCATCCGGCTCGTCGCCCGAGCCGAACGTGCCGACGATGCGGCCGTCGCGGCCGATCAGCACCTTGTTGAAGTTCCAGTCCGGCTCCCAGTGTTTCTGCTCGCGCACCCAGGCGTAGAACGGCGCAGCCTGCGGACCACGCACATGCGCGATGCCTGCCATGGGGAATTGCACGCTGAATGTCGCTTCGCAGAACGTCTTCACCGTCTTGTTGTCGGCGGACTCCTGGTTGAAGTCCTGACTGGGCACACCGATCACGGTCAGCCCTTTCGACGATGCCGACTTGTGCAGCTTCTCCAGCGCCCCGTACTGGTAGGTATAACCGCAGAACGACGCGGTATTCGTCACCAGCAGCACGCGCCCCTTGAATGTCGCAAAATCCAGCCGCCCCTCATCGATCGACGGAAAGCCGAAGTCCCACGCAAGCGTTTCCTTGTCCGCAGCCATGCAAACTCCTATCGCTGCCACCAGCACCATGCGTCGCGTTGGCTCAATCATAGCGCTCCTCCAGCCACGGGTCGCCATTGTTGTGGTAGCCGCGCTGCTCCCAGAACCCGGGATGGTCGCTGATGGTGAACTGGATGCGCCGCAGCCACTTTGCCGACTTCCAGAAATATAGCCGCGGGATCAGCATCCGCACCGGTCCGCCATGCGCACGCGACAGCGGCTTGCCTTCCCACTCATGCACCAGGAACACGTCCGGCTGATCGAACTGCTCCAGGCGCAGATTGCTCGTGTAACCGTCAAAGCTGTGGAAGATGACACGCCGCGCGTCGGGCTTCGGCTGCACGATCCGCAACAGTGCCTGCGCCGCCACACCTTTCCAGTGGTTGTCGTAACGCGACCATTGGGTCACGCAATGGATGTCCGACACGCTCTCGGTCTGTGGCAACACCATGAACTCGTCGAGCGACAGGCTCAATCGGTTCTCCACCGCTCCGTCCACATCGAGCCGGAACTTCTGCGGTGTGACGTTCGGCTCCGCACCCAGATCGAGCACCGGCCAGTCGAGCACCAGGCGCTGCCCCGGCGGCAGCCGGTCGTGCGCGGGGTCCGCGGTGGTTCCGGTGAGCAACCGCCCCTTGCGCGCCCATTCCTGCTTCGCCTCGATCAGCTTGTGCTTGATCCGCCCGTCCATCGGCACGTCGTCACTGTCCATCGCTCAGTCGCAGACCATCTGCTGTGGCGGCCGGTCAGGATGGGCGGCCGGCGTGCTGTACTCGCACCGCTTCACGCCTGGTGCCTCGAGCCGCAGCACGCGGCTCGTGCCGGCGTAATGGCACCAGACATAGAACAGCCACTCCGGACCGTATGAATTCATCTGCCAGATCGAATGCAGGATGCCGCCCTGCGTGCGTTGCTCGTCCGGCACCAGGTCCGGAGGCGCTGTCTCGTCGATCGTCTTGCCACGCTTGGCCGATACCACCTGCACGGCGGTCAACGAACCATGCGAACCGCCCCAGTCCGCCGGCGCACGGGCCGGGCATTCCAGCGCATGACCAGCCGCCCATGCCTTACCGGCGAACAGCAGCACGATGGTAAACGCGCAGGTTGCCCGCACCGCTATCCTCGCGCCCGCATCAGGCGCGCCTTGTCGCGCTGCCAGTCGCGCGCGGCGACCGCGGCGCGCTTGTCCTGCTTCTTGCGCCCCTCGCCCAGTCCCAGCAGCACCTTGGCCCGGCCGCGCTCATTGAAATGGATCTGCAGCGGCACCAGCGAGACGCCCTCGCGCGCCACCGCGCCGGCCAGCGAACGAATCTGCTTGCGCTTCAGCAGCAGCTTGCGCGGCGCGCGCGGCTCGAAGCGCGACAGCACGCCACCCTGGTATTCCGGGATATAGGCATTGAACAGCCACAGCTCGCCGTCACGCTCGCCGGCCCACGCCTCCGACAGCGTGGCGCGGCCGTGGCGCAGCGACTTCACCTCGGCGCCCTTCAGCACGAGCCCAGCCTCGACCGTGTCCTTGATCGTGTAGTCGAACCGCGCCTTGCGGTTCTGCGCCGCGATGCCGTGCGAGATCAGGCCCTTCTTGGTCTTCGCTTCTGCCATCGTAAGAAAAGAAGGAATATTCACCGCAGAGACACAGAGATCGCAGAGGAATAATCAAATGCACTTCGCGCGAAGCGCATCCAATGCTTCTCGGTGTTCTCTGTGTCTCTGCGGTGAATATTCCTTCCTGCTTCCTTCGCTAATTCAGCAGCCCAACCCCGGTCATCGCCGCGCGCACCCTCGCCCGCGTGCCCTCCATGATCGGTGCCAGCGGCAGGCGGCAATGCTCGGAGGTCTTGCCGAGCAGCGACGCCGCGAACTTCACCGGCGCGGGGCTGGTCTCCGCGAACAGCGCGTCATGCAGCGGCACCAGCCGGTTCTGGATCGCCATCGCCTCGCCGAAGCGCCCTTCCTGCCACGCATCCTGCATCGCGGCCACCAGCCGCGGTGCGACATTCGCGGTCACGCTGATGCACCCCACGCCGCCCGAGGCATTGAACGCCAGCGCCGTGTGGTCCTCGCCGGAGAGCTGGCAGAAATCCTCGCCGCAGGCTTGCCGCGTGTGCAGCGGCCGCGCCAGGTTCGCCGTCGCGTCCTTCACGCCGATGATGTTCTTGTGCTTGGCCAGACGCGCCATCGTCTCCACGCTCATGTCCACCACCGAACGCGGCGGGATGTTATAGATGATCATCGGCAGATCGACGGCGTCCGCGATCGCCTTGAAGTGTAGGTACATGCCTTCCTGCGTCGGCTTGTTGTAGTACGGCGTTACCACCAGCGTCGCATCGGCGCCCGCCTGCTTGGCATGGCGCGCGAGATCGATCGCCTCGTCGGTGCAGTTGGAGCCGGCGCCGGCGATCACCGGCACGCGCCCCTTGGCCACCGCGATCGCGATCTCCACCACCCGCTTGTGTTCGTCATGCGACAGCGTCGGGCTCTCGCCGGTGGTACCGACTGGCACGACAGCGTCGGTGCCCTCCTTGATCTGCCAGTCCACGAACTCGGCATAGGCCTTCTCGTCGATCGATCCGTCCGAGCGCATCGGGGTGATCAGAGCGACGAGCGATCCCTTGAACATGACCCTCTCCCTTGGGTTTGGCCGCCTGCGGTGTGGGCCGGGAAGGCTAGGCGCGTGGGAGATGCACCGCAAGGCCGGCCTGGGCTACAAAGAGGCCATGCGCGCCACGATTCGCCCCGGTTACGCTCTGCTCGCCGTGTTCGCCGCGACGCCCGCGCTGGCGCAACCCGCCGATCCGATCGCGGCGATCCGCGCCGATCGGTGGTCGGACGCCCAGCTCGCCGCCGCATCCTACGCCGATCCGGTCGCAACCAAGCTCGTCGGCTATTTCCGCCTTCTGGCACCCGGCGCAGCAACGGCGGACGAGATCACCGACTTCATGGCGCAAAATCCCGACTGGCCGAACCAGGCGGTGCTGGAGCGCCGTCGCCAGGAAGCGATCGCCGCCGAACCGGACCAGGCCTCGGCGCTGTCGCAATGCGAACGCAACAAGCTGACGTTGCCCCAGGCGATGCTGCGCTGCGCCGAGGCGGAGGCGAACGCCGGTCACAACGCCGAGGCGGCCGAAGAGGCCCGCCACGCCTGGCTCGCCGGCATCACCGATGCGGCAGCCGAGGCCGGCTTCCTGCGCCGGTGGTCTGGTGCCGTGCGGCCCGAAGACCAGTGGGCGCGATTCCAGCGCCTCGCCTGGCACGACCCGGCAGCGGCGGCACGCCAGATCCCGCACCTCGATCCCGCGCATCGCGCGGCGGCCGAGGCACGGCGCGCCCTGCAGGACGATGCGCCCAACGCCGAGACGCTGCTCGCCGCCCTGCCCGCCGCCACGCGCGCCGATCCCGGCATGGTGCTGGGTCATGCCCGATGGCTGCGCCATGCGGACCGCACCGCGGATGCTCTGGCGCTTTGGCAGCGCTCGGGGGAAGTGGCGCAGCGCGACGCGCCGCCGGAGGAGCTCGCCGTGTTCTGGACCGAGCGTAACCTGCTCGCCCGCCGCTTGCTGCATGACGGCAATGCCGCCGGCGCCTATGCGCTCGCCGCGGACCACGGCCAGATCACCCCAGAGCAGATGTTGGACGCGGAATTCCTGGCGGGCTTCATCGCATTGCGCCGGCTGAACGATGCCGCCGCCGCGACGCGCCACTTTTCGACGCTTGCCGGCATCTCCAAGGCGGCCATCACCCAGGGCCGCGCATACTACTGGCTCGGCCGCGCTGCCACCGCCGCGGGCAAGGATCCCCGCCAGGAATACGAGCGTGCCGCAGCCTGGCCCACCACCTTCTACGGTCAGCTCGCCGCTCTGGCGCTCCGCGACGATGCCGCGGCGCTTGGGCGCCGCATCACGGCGCTGCACGACCCGTCCTATACGCGCGAGCAGGTGCTGGCATTCACCGACCGGGAGGTGGTGCGTGCCGCGGCGATGCTGGTCGCGTGGAACGATCCACACCGCGCGCGCGCGTTCCTGCTGCGGATGGACGAGCTTGCCCCAGACCCGGCTGACCGGGCGTTGACGGCACGGCTCGCGCTTCGCCTCGGCCTGCCCGACACGGCGGTGTTCGTCGCCCGCCGCATGGGCCGCGACGGGCTGGCGTTGCCGGAGGCGGGCTGGCCGATCGCCGCCGAACCGCCGGCCGGACAGGTCGATCCGTCGGTGGCGCTCGGCCTGATCCGCCAGGAGAGCAGCTTCGATATCGGTGCGGTCAGCCCGTCGGGCGCGCGCGGTTTGATGCAGCTCATGCCGTTCACCGCGCAGGCGGTCGCGAAACAGGTCGGCGTCGCCACCTCGCTCGTCTCGCTGACCAGTGATCCAACGCACAACATGCGCCTGGGCACCACCTATCTCCGCGAGATGCTGGACCGCTTCGACAATTCGCTGCCGCTCGCAGTTGCCGCCTACAACGCGGGACCGCATCGCGTCGATCAGTGGCTGCCGGAAAACGGCGATCCGCGTGTCGGACCGATCGACATGCTCGACTGGATCGAACTCATCCCCTTCAACGAGACGCGCAACTACGTGCAACGGGTGCTGGAGAACGTGGTGATCTACCGGGCGCGGCGTGGCGAAAGCACGCCGACCCTGCTCGCGCAATGGACGCGATAGTCCATCGGCTTTCTGCCTGGGACGCATTTTCGCTCGTTGTCCGCGAATGGCGGGACGGCAACTCCCGTACGCCGCTGCTGTGCCTGCCAGGCATCGTGCGGACCTCCGGCGACTTTGAAGCTCTTGCCCATGCGGTCGGCGCGGGGCGGCGTGTCATTGCACCGGACTATCCCGGCCGCGGCCTATCGGGCCGGTCGCGCGACATCGCGCGCTACGCACCCGAGGCCTGCCTGCGCGATGTGCTCGATATCTGCGCCGCTCTGCATCTGCACAAAGTGATCGCGATCGGCACCAGCTTCGGCGGACTGCTCAGCATGGGTCTCTCGGCCATGCGTCCGTCACTGTTCCGGGCGGTCGTGCTGAACGATGTCGGGCCGGAGCTTGGCAGCGAGGGGACCGAGTTCGTCCGCCGCTTCATCGGCAATGACATCGCCTTCCCCGATATCGACGCCGCCGTCGCGCATCTGCGCGCATTGCTGCCGCCGCTATCGCTCGATGGTGATGCGGCATGGCGCGCCATGGCTGCGCTCACCTATGCGCCTGACGGCGATGGAATGTTGCGGCCTCTCTGGGATACACGCATCGCCAGGCTGCTGAACGGCAAGACACCCGATCTGTGGCCGCTGTTCGCCGGCCTGGCGCATCTGCCGCTGCTGCTCGTGCGCGGCGAGGCGAGCGACATCCTGCTTCCGACCACGGTCGCGCGCATGCAGGCGATGCGCCCCGACATGGCAATCGTAGCGCTGCCCGCCATCGGCCACGCCCCGACCCTGGCCGAGCCGGAGATCATCACCGCACTGCACGCATTCCTGGACCGCGTGGCGTGACCCTGGCACGCCTGATCGCCAGCGGTGGCGGTTGCGGTTTCGTCCCGTTTGCTCCAGGCACGGCCGGCGCGGCGGTCGCCTTGCTGTCGGGCGCGCTGCTGATGCAACTGCCGCCTTACGCGCTTCCCGCCGCCGTGCTGCTCGCGACCTTCGGCGGACTGTGGGCGGTCCGTGCGGCGAACGTCGAAGGCGATCCCGGCTGGGTGGTGATCGACGAGTTCGCAGGCCAATGGCTGGCGCTGTTCGGCCTCGCGCGTGCATCGCTAACCGGTTTGCTCGCGGCGTTTCTCATCTTTCGCCTGCTCGACATCGCGAAGCCAGGCCCGATCGGCTGGGCCGACCGCCAGGGCGGCGCCGCGGGTATCATGGCCGACGATGTGATCGCAGGCGCCATCACCGCTGCCATACTCTGGGCTATCAGAGCGCGCTGGCCGGCACTGCTCGGCTGATACGTTGGCGCAGCGTGATAATCACGCCCGAATACGTTCTCACAACATTCACCTTGCACCGCTGCGCGTTCTTGCGGTGTGATTGCGCATCAGGTCGGAAAGCAGGATCAGATGCCGCTGGAACATGTTCAACCGGACGACCTGTTGCCAACCGCCGAGCGACGACAGGCCGGCCATAATCTGCGCAGGCTGGTGCCGCGCGGGCAGCATGCCGCGTGGACACCGCAAGCGGACCGCCGCGATCCTGTGGAAATCCTGGCCGAGACAAGCCGTCACCGCATCTCGTCGCTGCTGCCGATCCGCTACGGGCGGATGCAGAAATCGCCGCTCGCCTTCCTGAGGGGTTCGGCCGCGGTGATGGCCGCGGATCTCGCCACCACACCAACCAGCGGCATCTGGGTGCAATCCTGCGGCGACTGCCATCTGGCGAATTTCGGCAACTATGCGGCACCGGATGGCTCGCCGGTGTTCGACATCACCGATTTCGACGAGACCCTGCCCGCGCCGTTCGAATGGGATCTCAAGCGCCTGGCAGTCAGTTTCGCTGTCGACGGCAAGAGTCGCGGGATGGCGGACCGGGCCTGCCGCCATCTTGCGCGCGGCGTCGTGGCAGCATACAGCCAGCACATGGCGGCGATGATGCGGCTCGATCCGCTGTCGGCGTGGCGGTCGCGCATCGATGCGACGGATGTGTTGCGGAATATCGAGGATGCCAAGCTGCGGGAACGCGAGCTGAAGCGATTGCGCGCCGCGACCGATGCGCACCGCAAGGGTTATCCGAAGCTGCTCCGCCACCGCAAGAACGCCTGGCGCATACGTCCCAGGCCGCCATTGGTCCTGCCGCTGTGCGACCAGGATGATGACACGCACGAGCTGGTGGCCCGCACGGCATTCGAAACCTACAAGTACACCTTGCCTGAAGAGCGTGCGGTACTGCTCGACCGCTACCAGCTGGTGGACGTCGCATTCAAGGTGGTGGGCATCGGCAGCGTTGGCACGTTCTGCGCCATCGGGCTGTTCGTCACCCGCGACGATGCGACCCTGCTGCTGCAGCTCAAGGAGGCACAGCAATCGGTTCTGGCCCCCTATGCCGCGCCGAGCAACTATACCGACCAGGGCCAGCGTGTCGTCACCGGCCAGCGCATCATGCAGGGCCAGCGCGACGTCTTCCTGGGTTGGACACAGGAGCATGGCAGCGATCAGCATTGCTATGTCCGCCAGTTGAAGGACTCGCGCCTGGCGATGATCGGCTCCGACCTGGCCGACGCCGCACTGCCCTGCTACGCCACGCTGTGCGGCAGCACGCTGGCTCGCGCACACGCAAGGTCCGGCGATGCGGCGAGGATCGCCGGCTATATGGGGTCAGGCGGTGCGTTCGACGCGGCGATTGCCGAGTTCGCCACGGCCTATGCCGGCCAGGTGGAGCGCGACTGGCGCCTGTTTGTCGAGACCATCAAGGCGGGTGTGCTCGAGGCACGTGACGAATGATCACACAGGCATTGCTCGATGAGGCTGCGTCGCTGCTGGACGCGTGCCGCGCGAAGGGCATCAAGCTCGCGACAGCCGAGAGCTGCACCGGCGGGCTGATCGCGGCTGCGCTTACCGCGATCGCGGGTTCTTCGGATGTGGTGGAGCGCGGCTTCGTCACGTACTCGAATGAGGCGAAGACCGAGCTGCTTGGCGTTCCGACCGAAATGATCGCGTCGGTTGGCGCGGTGAGCGAACCGGTCGCGCAACGCATGGCCGAGGGGGCATTGCGGCACTCGCACGCCGACATCGTGGTCTCGGTCACCGGCGTGGCAGGACCAGGCGGCGGCAGCGCGGAGAAGCCGGTGGGGCTGGTGTGCTTCGGGCTGGCGCAGCGTGGCAAGCCGATTGCCAGCGAACATCGCGTCTTTCCCGGCGACCGCACCGCGATCCGCGCGGCCACAGTGGCAAGAGCCTTCGTGCTGATGCGCGCTGCCCTGTAGGCGCTACTTGCCTGGACTGGCCGCGACTGGCAGGAACCGGTGCCGCATGTCCACCGCCACCCTGACGGAAGAGGAAAGCCGCATCCTGCCCACGCTGGACCGGGCCGCGCTGATCGCCGTCCTGCTGACCCCGCTGCTGCTGCTCCATGCACACGGCATCGCGGAGGCTGCGATCGCGATCGCCGATGCCTGCTTCCTCGCCCGCTCGGCGATCGCGCACGATTGGGCGTGGCTGCGCACGCCTTGGCTGCGCCTGGGTTTGATCTGGTGGGGTTGGCTGGTCCTCTGCTCCCTCCCCGTCCCGTCTCTCGGCCTCGGCGAAGGCGGCGTCGGCTCGCTGGCGCAGACGCTGGCCACGCTGCGTTTTCTGATCTTCGTCGCGGCGCTGGAACATGCGGTCCTCAGCGATGCGGCCGCCCGCCAATGGATGTTCGGCATCATCGCCGCCGCCGCCGCTTATATCGCTGTACAGGCGCTGATCCAGTTCGCTTTCGGCTACAATCTGTACGGCGAGCCGCCCGGCGGCGACGGCGAACTTACCGGTCCGTTCGGCAAACCACGCGCCGGACCGCCGCTGTCGCGCATCCTGTTCCCCGCACTCATTCCCCCCGCCGCTGCGTTGCTGGCGCGGGCAGGTGTTGCCGCGAAGCTCGGCGCATACGCGCTGCCGCTGGCTGGGATGTGCGTGATGGTGCTGATCGGCCAGCGCATGCCGGTGCTGCTCACCGGACTCGGCCTCGTCGTCGCAGCACTGCTGCTGCGCCAGTTGCGGCCCCTGGTGCTGGTGACCGGCATCGCGGGTGCGGCGCTGGTCGCCGCCACCGTTGTCGTCTCGCCGCCGACCTATCATCGGCTGGTGCTGAAGTTCTCCGACCAGATGGACCATTTCGCCACCAGCCAGTATGGCCAGCTCCATGCCCGCGCGCTGGAGATCGGCGAACAGCATCCGCTGACTGGCCGTGGCTTCGACGGATTCCGCAGCGGCTGCACGCTGCCGCGTTATTTCCGTGCCTCGTTCGACGGCAGCCAACGCGACGGTGGGGGTGCCGCGATCTGCGCCCAGCATCCGCACAACTTCTATGCCCAGGCGCTGGACGACGGCGGCTTCCCCGGCCTGGCACTGTTTTGTGCCCTGGGCATCGCCTGGCTCGTACCACTGGCGCGCGGCCTGTGGCGCGAGCCGCAACCGTTGCGGGTTGGCCTGTTTGCCTCGATTCTGATCCAGCTCTGGCCGCTCGCCTCGACCAGCGCGTTCACCTCCATGCCGATGGGCGGCTGGTTCTTTCTGCTGCTCGGCTGGGGCCTGGCCGAGGCGCGCCACGCCGGAGGCACCGCGTGACCGCCACGCGGCATGTGGCCGTGCTGCAGCCGCTGCCCGGCATCGGCGACATGATCTGGCATCTGCCGCATATCCGCGCCATCACCGGCCATGTCGGTGCACCGATCACGCTGATCGCCAAGCCGCGCTCCGCTGCCGACCAATTGTTCAGCGCCGAGCAGACGGTGCGCGACGTGATGTGGCTGGACCGCAACCCGGAAAGTCGCCGCGGTCGGCATGACGGGCCGCTCGGGCTGGGTCGGTTTGTCCACGAGCTGCGGTCACGCCGCTTCGACGCGATCTATCTGCTGCACCACAGCCAGACGCTGGCCTTCGCCGCGATGATCGCCGGCATTCCCGCCCGCTTCGGCTATGGGTTCCGCCTGCAGCGCCGGTCGCTCAATCGCCTGCCCTTCCTGCCTGCCTCCGTGCTGCGGCTGCACCCGCATGAACAGGCGACGGCCTGGCTGGCGGCAGCCTCCATTCCGCTGGACGATCCGGAGCCGCGCCTGGCTGTCGACGCGCAAGCGCGCGAGAGAGTCATCCGTAGGCTTGGTGCGGGGCCAGTCGTTGCCATCGGCATAGGCAGTTCGGAGCCGTACAAGCAATGGGGCGCCGAACGCTTTGCGTCACTGGCAGCCGGCCTGATCGCGTCCGGCTGGTCGTCTCTCGTGCTGGTTGGCGGCAATGCCGAAGCGGGCCTCGCCAACGACATCGTCGCCCGCCTGGGCGAGCAGGCGCGATGCGTGCGGCTGGCGATCGGTTGGGACCTCGGCGAACTTGGCGCACTGTTCGCCGGTTCGGCTTTCTATGTCGGCAACGACACGGGCGTGATGAACCTTGCCGCCGCCGTCGGCATCCGGACCTACGGGCTGTTCGGGGCCACGCCGCCGCTGCACCACAGCCGCCACATCATGGCGATCACGCCGCCCGGTGGTGTCGATATGGCGAGTGGGATGCAGCGCATCACGCCTCAGGCAGTGCTGGCGGCGATCGCCGGGGATCGGCCGGCTACGCTACCGGAAACAGCGGTGGGATGAGCAGGCGATCTCGATGGGTTTCGCTCTGCTCAACCCATCCTACAGACTGCGGCGTCGGATGGGTTGAGCAGAGCGAAACCCATCATTCCTAGCGGCAGGCGCAGCCTGGCGTCGGGCCGCGGTCGGCGCGGACCACGTGGTGGTCGATCCACTCAGCCACCAGCCGGCGGGCTTCGTTCAGCGAGGCCTCCGGATGGTGGATGCGATACAGCGTCGTGCAGGCCTGGAACGCCGCCATGTCGTCCGATCCCAGTTGGCGCAGGTCGCGATAGGCGGTCACCACTGCGCGCTCGCAGCGTCGGCCGATCTGGCTTGCGTCGTGACCCATTGCCGGGCGCGCTCCTTCTTGCGAATGATTCGCAAATTGTGGCGGTAGAATACGTGGCCGTTCCGACATCGGCAATACGCTGAATTTCATGCCAGAATTCCGGCTGCCTGCGCTGCTTCGACGTCAGCGGCGCCGATGCCCCAATCGGCCAGGACGGCGCGGGGATCGGCCGCACCCGGCGGTTCGGGCGGCGTTGGCGCCACCGACCGCGTACGGCTGAAGCGCGGCGCGGGCGCGGGCTGCGCCACCCC
>JBGPND010000002.1:0-93036 GCA_041487355.1 Acetobacteraceae bacterium
GACCGCAATCCGTACCGCGCCGGCTTCGCCCAAACCGTTGCGGTGGCGGAAAGCCGTCAGCAGGCGATGGATCTCTACACCGAGGCAGCCGAGTATTTCTTCGGCCGCTGCCTGCACATCGATCAGCGCTTCGTCGCCCCGCCCGGCTACACGACGGAGGCGACGACGCGCGTGGGCCTGCAGAGCCAGGTTGCCAAGGCCGCTGCCTATTCCGACAAGTTCAAGCTGCTGCCGCGCGAAATGCCAGACCTCGTGGAGAACGGCTACATTGTCATCGGCTCGCCCAACGACGTGGTGGAACAGATCGACGAGCTCGCCAACGCCCTGAATGTCGGCAACCTCATGCTGCTCGTGCAGTTCGGCAACATGAGCAAGGAGCTGACCAAGTACAACACGCGACTGTTCGCCGAGAAGGTGATGCCGAAGCTGAAGTCGAAATTCGCGGAGTGGGAGCACCGCTGGTGGCCGCAGCCGATGGACACCGTGCAGCGCGCCGCGATCCCCGCCTATACGCCGCGCCTGCACGCAGCCGAATAGCGCATGGACAATATCTCGACCCGCTGCTGCATCGCCGGCGGCGGACCCGCCGGCATCATGCTCGGCTTCCTGCTGGCCCGCGCCGGCATCGATGTCGTCGTGCTGGAGAAACACGGCGACTTCCTGCGGGATTTCCGCGGCGACACCGTGCACCCGTCGACGTTGCAGGTCATGCACGAGCTTGGCCTGCTGGACGCCTTCCTCGCGCGGCCGCACAGCGAGGTTCGCTCGCTCGGCGCACAGATCGGCGCGGATTTCATCGAGATCGCCGACTTCTCCCACCTGCCGACGCGCTGCAAGTTCATCGCCTTCATGCCGCAATGGGATTTCCTGGACTTCCTGGCAGGCGAGGCGAAGCGCTACCCGACCTTCCGGCTGCTGATGCAGACCGAGGCGACCGGCCTCATCCGCGACGGCGACCGCATGGTCGGCGTGTCTGCGCACAGTGCCGACGGTTCGCTGGAGATCCGGGCTGAGCTGGTGATCGGCGCCGACGGCCGGCACTCCACGCTGCGCGATCAGGCCGGGTTCGAGATCATCGATCGCGGCGCGCCAATGGATGTGCTGTGGCTGCGCCTGTCGAAGCAGCCGAGCGATCCCGGGCAGACACTCGGCCGCCTGGACGCCGGGCGCATTTTCATCATGCTGGATCGGGACGACTACTGGCAGTGCGCCTTCATCATCCCCAAGGGTGCCATCGACGAAGTGCACGCACGCGGGCTTGACGCGTTCCGCGCCGAGATCGTGCGCCTCGCGCCATATCTGCGGGACCGGGTGCACGAGCTTGCGACCTGGGACGACGTCAAGCTCCTCACCGTGGCGGTGAACCGGCTGGACACCTGGTATCGCCCTGGCCTGCTGTTCATCGGCGATGCCGCGCATGCCATGTCGCCGGTGGGTGGCGTGGGGATCAACCTGGCAATCCAGGACGCTGTCGCCACCGCCAACATCCTGGTGCCCCGCCTGCGCCGGGGCGCGGCGACGCTGAATGATCTCCGTGCCGTGCAGCGCCGCCGCGAGCTGCCGACGCGCCTGACGCAACGCATGCAGGTGCTGATCCAGAACCGGGTCATCAGCAACGTCCTGCGCGGCACGCAGACGCCGAAGCCGCCCTGGGCAGTTCGGATGCTCGGCCACTACCCCGTGCTGCGACGGCTGCCGGCGCGGGTCATCGGCATGGGCTTCCGGCCCGAGCATGTTAGGCACTGACCTCTCGTCATGGCCGGGCTTGACCCGGCCATCCGTCGCGGCACCGTGCTGGTGGTGATGGCCGGGACAAGCCCGGCCATGACGGTATGGGTCAAACGCGCGCGCTCTCTATTTTCATGGTAGGCGCTGAGGCTTCGCGAAGTCTCTGCGCCTCTGCGGTGAATCTGCCTTATTCCTTCGGCCGCCGATCGATGACCCGCCTTGCCTTGCCGAGCGAACGTTCGATCGTCCCGGGCGGCTCCACCACCACGCGCGTTGTCAGTCCGATCGTGTCCTTTATCCGTGCCACCACCACCTTCGCCTCCGCCCCCAGCAGCGTCGGATCGAAGAATTCGGGCCGCGCCTCCACGTGCACCGTGACCTCGTCCATCCGGCCCTCGCGCGTCAGCACGATCTGATAGTGGCCGGTCAGCGCCTCGCTCTTCAGCAACTGCTCTTCCACCTGTGTGGGGAACATGTTGACGCCGCGCACGATCAGCATGTCATCCGACCGGCCGGTGACCTTCTCCATGCGCCGCATGGTCCGCGCGGTCCCTGGCAGCAGACGCGTGAGATCGCGCGTGCGATAGCGCACCACCGGCATGCCTTGCTTGGTCAGCGTGGTGAATACCAACTCGCCGCGCTCGCCTTCCAGCAGCACGGCGCCTGACTCCGGGTCGATCACCTCGGGGTAGAAGTGATCCTCCCAGATGTGCAGCCCGTCCTTCGTCTCGACGCACTCGTTCGCCACGCCGGGACCCATCACCTCGGAAAGTCCGTAGATGTCCACGGCGTCCATCGCGAATCCGTCCTCGATCTCGCGGCGCATCGCGTTGGTCCACGGTTCGGCGCCGAAGATGCCGATCTTCAGCGAACAATCGCGCGGATCGAGATCTTGGCGGCGGAATTCGTCGAGGATCGCCAGCATGTAGCTCGGCGTCACCATGATGACGTCGGGACGGAAGTCGGCGATCAACTGCACTTGGCGCTCGGTCATCCCGCCAGACACCGGCACCACGGTGCAGCCGAGACGCTCCGCGCCGTAATGCGCGCCGAGCCCGCCGGTGAACAGTCCGTAGCCATAGGCGACGTGCACGATCATGCCCGGCCGACCGCCCGCGGCGTAGATCGATCGGGCCACGACATGCGCCCAGGTCTCGATGTCATTCGCCGTGTAGCCGACGACGGTCGGCTTGCCTGTCGTGCCGGACGAGGCATGCACGCGCACCAGCTTCTCGCGCGGTACCGCGAACATGCCGAACGGATAGTTCGCCCGCAGGTCCTGCTTGCTGGTGAACGGGAACTTCGCAATGTCTTCGATGTTGCGGAAATCATCCGGATGCACGCCGGCACGGTCGAACGCCGCACGATAATGCGCCACGTTTGTGTAGGCATGGCGTAGCGTCCAGGCCAGCCGCTCGCGTTGCAGCGCGGCGATCTCGTCGCGCGACGCGGTTTCGATCGCATCGAGCCCTGCCTGGGCCATCGCCTAACCCTCCGCGAAGAACCTGCCACCGGTGGTGCGCGAATGGCCGCGGAACTCCGCCACCACGTCGCCCCCGGCACCGCTCACCCGCACGTCGTAGATACCCGAACGTCCGGAACGTGTCCGCTCCACTGCCTCCGCCGTCAGCGTCTCGCCGAGCCGGCCAGGCCGGACAAAGGTGATCGCGCAATGCTGCGCCACCGCATGCTCGCCATAGGAATTGCAGGCGAACGCCATGGCGGAATCAGCGAGCGAGAAGATGAACCCGCCATGGCAGATGCCGTGTCCGTTCACCATCGCCTCCGTCACCACCAGCGACAGCCGCGCCCGGCCAGGGCCAACATCCTCCAGACGCATGCCGAGGCCCTTGCTGGCACTGTCCTCCGCCCACATCGCATCGGCACAGGCACGCGCCAAAGCCGCCGGATCGCTCACGCACGCCCCCGGAACACCGGTGCACGCTTCTCGAGAAAGGCGCGCACGCCCTCGGCATAGTCTGCGCTCCGCCCCGCCGAACCCTGCAGGTCACGCTCGAGGTCGAGCTGGGCATCCAGCGTGTTGGTCGGGCTTGCAGCAAACATGCGCTTCATCGCAGCCAGCGCCTCGGTCGGCTGCTTCGCCAGATGCGCGGTCAGCGCCTCCGCCTGTGGCTGCAATGCAGCGTCGTCGACCGCCTGCCAGATCATCCCCCAGGCCTCGGCCCGCGCCGCATCCACCGACTCGCCGAGCATCGCCAGTGCGCGCGCACGCGCCTCGCCGATCAGCCGCGGCAGGAAGAAGCTCGCACCGGAATCCGGCACCAGGCCGATCTTCACGAAGGCCTGGATGAACTTCGCACTGCGTCCCGCCAGCACGATGTCGCACGCCAGCGCATAGCTCGCCCCCGCGCCGGCCGCCACGCCGTTCACCGCGCACACCACCGGCAGCGGCACGGCGCGCAGCCGGCGCACGACCTGGTGATGCAGGTCGGCGACCTTGCCGAGATCGGGCAGCCCCTCGGGACCCGGCATCACCGCCGGCCCGAGTTCCTGCCCTGCACAGAAGCCGCGCCCTTCGCCGGTCAGCAGCAGCGCGCGGCAGGCTCGGTCCGCCTCGGCGGCATCCAGTGCGGCAAGCAGCGCCGTCAGCATGGCCTCGTTCGCCGCATTCAGCTTGTCGGGCCGGTTCAGCACCAGCTTCCGCCAGCCATCGCGCTGTTCGACACGGACCTCTTCGCTCATGCCTGCCTCCGCCACTCCAACCACGATACCTGCCCCAGCTCCGGCTGCGGCGCTTCGTCCAGCATGCAGATGAACTCCAGCGAATGCCCGTCCGGATCGTCGAAATACACGCTCGCCGCCGGCATCCAGGCGAGCACAATCGGCTCCTCGATCGGCTTGCCGTCAGCCGAGCGCGGGGTGATCCCGGCGCGCCGCAATGCCGTCACCGACTCGAAGACCTGCGGCAGCGCCACGTCGAAGGCAATGTGCAGCCGCAGCTTCAGTGGCGAGGTGCCGATCGACCACAGGCCAAGCATGCCCCGGTCGGACGAGGGCACCCAGAAGAACGCCACCTGACGTTCCGGAATTCTATGCGCGAGGGTCAGCCCCAGCACGTCGCGATAGAAACCGATCGAGCGGTCCAGATCGCCGACGGTCAGATGCGCCTCGAACAATCCGCGTATCGGCACGATGCCCATGAGCCCACGATCGCCTTCTTCGTCATGCCCGCGCAAGCGGGCACCCAGGAGGGATATGACGGAGCCTGCAGCCCTGGGTTCTCGCTTTCGCGGGAATGACGGCGGGGACGCGCACAACTCGTGCGCATCTGCATCCTCCGCGGCAACATCCAATCGCCGCAACGACGCCCGGCGCAGCTTCGGCGCGATTTTGCCAAGTCCCCGTGCGCGCCTTCGCCTCACATGGCAAGATTGCCCCCGCAAGCCTAAGTTCCAGAGACGCTTCACCCGCATCCCAGCGAAGAGATGACCCAGATGGATATCGGTCTCAGCCACGCCGCCACCACGCTGGAAAGCCGCTTCGTCGAACTTGACACGCCGATCCTGCTAACCGGCATCCAGGCTCTGGTCCGTGTCCTGCTGGAGCAGGCCAGGCTCGACCGCGCCGCCGGCCTGAACACCGGCGGGCTGGTTTCCGGCTATCGCGGCTCGCCGCTGGGCGGGCTCGACCGGGAACTCTGGCGCCGCGAGACGTTGCTCCTGGCGCAGAACATCCGCTTCCAGCCAGGGGTGAACGAGGATCTCGCCGCCACCATGCTGTACGGCACGCAGCAACTCGACGCCTTCCCCGGCAAGCGCGTCGATGGCGTGTTCGGCATGTGGTACGGCAAGGGTCCCGGCGTGGATCGCGCCGGTGACGCGCTGCACTGCGGCAATTTCCTCGGCACCTCGCGGCATGGCGGCGTGCTGGCGGTCTCGGGCGACGACCACGGCGCACATTCGTCGACCTATCCGCATCAGACCGAGCATGTCTTCCAGGGCGTGTTCATCCCCGTCCTGAATCCCGCCTCGGTTCAGGACATCGTCGATCTCAGCCTCGCCGGCATCGCGCTGTCGCGCTTCTCCGGCCTCTGGGTGGCGCTGAAGACCACCGCCGAGACGGCCGAGCAGGCCGCCACGCTCGTCATTCCGTCCGCCCGCAACTTCGTCACACCGGATTTCCCCCTGCCGCCGCATGGGCTGAACTTCGACACCACCATGCGCTTCCCGGCCGACCGCTCGGAACTGGAACGCCGCGTGGTGCAGGAGCGGCTGCCCGCCGTGCTCGCCTGGGCACGCGCCAACCGCCTCGACCATCGCATCCTCGGCAGCGATGACGCACCGATCGGCATCGTCACCGTCGGCCGCGCGCACGAGGACACGATGCACGCGCTGCGCATGCTCGAGCTCGAAGGCCACGCGCAGATCGCACTCTACAAGGTGGCGATGACCTGGCCACTGGAGACCACCGGCCTGCGCGACTTCGCCCGCGGCAAGCGCGCGCTGCTGGTGGTGGAGGAGAAGCGCAGCTTCGTCGAATCGCAGGTCCGCGACGCGCTGTACAATCTGCCGGCCAGCGAGCGGCCCGAGGTCAGCGGCAAGACCGATCCAGCCGGCGCGCCGCTGCTGTCGCCGCTGATGGAACTGTCGCCGGAAACGGTTGCCGTCGGGCTCGCCGGTTTCCTCCGTTCGGCGGGCCTGAACATCGCCGATCCGCCGGCGCCGCGCATGCCGGAGCGCCCACCCGGACTGCTGCGCCGCATCCCCGCCTTCTGCGCCGGCTGTCCGCACGGCACCTCGACGCGCCTGCCGGAAGGCAGCTTCGCCACCGCCGGCATCGGCTGCCATTTCATGGCGCTGGATGACGGCGACCAGACCCGCACCTTCACGCAGATGGGCGGCGAGGGCGCGCCGTTCGTCGGCATGGCGCCGTTCACCGACATCAAGCACGTGTTCGCCAATATCGGCGACGGCACCTACACGCATTCCGGCATCATGGCGATCCGCCAGGCGGTCGCGGCGCGGGCGCGCATCACTTACAAGATCCTGTTCAACGACGCGGTGGCGATGACCGGCGGCCAGCCCGCCGAGGGCGGCTTTCCGGTCACCGCGATCGCCGCGCAGGTCGCCGCGGAAGGGATTTCCCGAATTGCCCTTGTCGCTGACGAAGCGGACCGCCTGCCGCCCGCATCGGCGCTGCCGGCCGGCACCACCCGCCACACGCGCGCGGAGCTCGACGCGGTGCAGCGCGAGTTGCGCGAATACGAGGGCGTCTCGGTGCTGATCTACGATCAGGTCTGCGCCACCGAGAAGCGCCGCCGCCGCAAGCGGGGCAAGATATTGCAGCCGACGCAGAGCGTCGTGATCAACGAGCAGGTGTGCGAGAACTGCGGCGACTGCTCCGCGCAATCCGGCTGCATCGCGATCGAGCCAGTGGAGACCGTGCTCGGCCGCAAGCGCCGCATCAACCCGACGAGCTGCAACGTCGATCTGTCCTGCCTGAAGGGCTTCTGCCCGAGCTTCGTCACGGTTGCCGGCCCGCCGAGCGCGCCAGACGCCGACCCGCATTGGCAGGCACGCGAGGACGAACTCGCCGCCGGCCTGCCGCATCCGAAGCTGCCCCCCGGGGCACCTGCCCGGGGGCAAGCTTGGAGAGCGCTGTTCGCCGGCATCGGCGGCGGCGGCATCGTCACGTCGGGCGCCATCCTCGCCATGGCGGCGCATCTGGAAGGCAAGACGGTGCGCACGCTGGACTACACCGGCCTGGCGCAGAAGAACGGCACGGTGGTGGCGCATGTGCAGATCGCCGATGACGAGTCGGCGCTGGATGTCGTGCGCATTCCGCTCGGCACCGCCGACGTGATGATCGCCGCGGATCTGGCCGTCGCGGCGGGGCCCGGGGTGCTGGAGCGCAATGCATCATCCGCCGCGGTGATCGGCAATCTCGATCTCGCCGCCACCGCCGCGTTCAAGCACGATGCGAATCTGTTGATCGACGCCGTGCTGCATCAGCGCACGATCGAGCGCGCGACGCATGCCGCCACTTCCACCTATCTGCACGCGGTGCGACTGGCCGAGCGGCTGTTCGGCAACGCGCAGGCGATGAACACGATGCTTCTGGGGCTGGCGTGGCAGCGCGGGCTGGTGCCGGTCGGGCAGGCGGCGATCCTGCGCGCCATCGAGCTGAACGGCGCGGCGGTCGTAATGAACCGTCGCGCCTTCCTGTGGGGTCGCATTCTCGCCGACCGTCCGGAGCTGGTGGACGAAATTCTGGTGCACACGCTGGAGGCGCCGCCCGTCGGGCTGGATGCGCTGATCGAGGCGCGCGCCGCCGCGTTGGTGGCGTATCAGAATGCTGCTCTGGCGGCGCGTTACCGGTCGCTGGTGAACGAGGTGGTTGCCCGCGAGACCCAGGTGTTCGGCAATCCGGGTCGTCTGTCGCGCGCCGCGGCCGAGGGCCTGTATCGCGTGATGGCATACAAGGACGAATACGAGGTCGCGCGTCTGCACGCCGCTGCCAGCTACGGCGAGAAGCCGGTATTCCATCTGTCGCCGCCGCTGGTGACGCGCCTCGACCCAGCGACCGGGCGGCGTAGGAAGGTCGCATTGCCGGGGTGGCTGGCGTTGCCGCTGTTCCGTGTGCTGCGGCACGGCAAGCATCTCCGCGGCACGGCGTTAGACCTGTTCGGTAGGCAGCACGAGCGGCGGATGGAGCGTGCCCTGATCGAGCAGTACGTTGCGGATATGCGTGCCGTAATGGCGTCGTTGCGGCCGGATACGCTGGACGTTGCGGTTGCCCTTGCCGAGCTGCCGGACATGATCCGCGGCTTCGGGCCGGTGAAGGAGGCGAACCGGCAGAAGGCGGAGGCGAAGCGGCAGGAGCTGCTTGCGCGCCCGACCCCGCAGCCGGTGGCGGTGGCAGCGGAGTAAGATTCACCACAAAGACACGAAGACACGAAGACACGAAGAAGCGATTCTTAATTCCGCGCCGGCTAGCGTCCGGCATGCGATTGAGCGACGGATCATCGGCATGGCGATAGAGGTCCATCGCCATCTCGGCCCTGGACTACTCGAATCGGCATACGAAGAGTGCCTGTGTTTTGATCTGGCAGAGGCCGCCATTGCATATGCGCGCCAGGACCGTCTGCCTATCGTATATAAGCGTATCCGGCTCGATTGCGGCTATCGTATGGACCTGGTGGTAGCCGGCAGGGTGGTCGTGGAGATCAAGACTGTCGAACGGATCATGCCTATGCACAAGGCCCAATTATTGACCTACCTTCGGCTGAGCGGGCACAAGGTGGGCTTGCTGTTGAACTTCAACACAGTCGTCCTCAAGGACGATATCCATCGGCTCGTGCTCTGATCTTCGTGTCTTCGTGTCTTTGTGGTGAATCTAATGGAAGACAGCCTCGTCATCGACATGGTCCGCAAGTTCTCCCAGGACCGGCTTGCCCCTGGCGCCGCCGCCCGCGAGAAGGCCGGTGCCATTGAACCGGAGATCATCCGCGAACTCGGCGAACTCGGCATATTCGGCGCCACCACGCCCGCGCAGTGGGACGGCTCGGAGATCGATCCCGTCACCTATGCGCTGCTGCTCGAGGAGATCGCCGCCGGCGACGGCTCCGTCTCCACCATGGTGAGCGTGCACAACTCGCCCACCTGCATCGTCATCGACCAGTACGGCACCGACGCGCAGAAGGACCGCTGGCTGCGTCCGCTCGCCACCGGCGCCGCGGTCGGCTCGTTCGCATTGACCGAGCCACAGGCCGGCTCCGACGCATCGAACCTGCGCACGCGCGCGGTGAAGCGCGGCGACCGCTACGTGATCAACGGCGCCAAGCAGTTCATCTCCTCGGGCAGCATTCCCGGCAGCACGGTGCTGTTCGCCGTCACCGACCCTGCAGCCGGCCGCAAGGGCATCACCTGCTTCGTCGTCGACAAATCTACACCAGGCTATGTCGTCGCCCGCAGGGAGGAGAAGCTCGGCCAGAAGGCTTCCGAGACGTGCGCCTTGCTGTTCGAGAACATGGAGGTGCCGGAAGACCAGCGCATCGGTGCCGAGGGCGAAGGCTATCGCATCGCTCTGTCCACGCTCGAGTCGGGCCGCATCGGCATCGCCGCGCAGAGTGTCGGCATGGCGCGCGCCGCGCTGGACTACGCGGTGGCGTACGCCAAGGACCGCCAAGCCTTCGGCAGCCGCATCATCGACCTGCAGGCGGTGGGTTTCCGTCTGGTCGATGCGAAGACCCGTCTGGAGGCGGCGCGCCAGATGACGCTGTACGCCGCGCGGCTGAAGATGGATGGCAAGCCGGCGCTGGAGGCCGCATGCATGGCCAAGCTGTTCGCCAGCGAGGCGGCGGAGGCGGTGTGCACGGCGGCGATCCAGACTCTCGGGGGGTATGGCTATCTGGCCGACTACCCGGTGGAGCGCATCTACCGCGACGTACGGGTGTGCCAGATCTACGAGGGCACGTCGGACGTGCAGAAGCTGATCCTGCAGCGGATGCTGTAAGCGACCAGATGTCGAATAGGGACCGAGTCCTAGCCTATTTGAAATCGATCGCTCCACGGACGGCGACCAATGCGGACATCTGCTCAGCCACGGGCATCAAGCCACGCCCACAGGTCTTCCAGATTACCCGCTTGCTAATGGACGCGCGGGCGATAAGAGGGCATCAACTTGGAAAGGAATGGCACTTCTCCTGGGAGCACGATGCTCTTCGCCAGGCGCCTTCTGCAGATATTGAGGTCGCCAATGGGCCGCCGCTGCACGATCGATCCGGCATATCGACGATAACGCCCGCTGAATTCGAGCTGCTTGCGCGGGTCGCAATGGAACGCCATTACAACGTCACGCTACGGCCTGGCAGCGTCCCTGGAGTACCCAAGAGGTTCGATCTCGTTTCCAACGATCGCAGCGTTGTAGGCGACGCAAAATACTTCACGCTCGTCAACGGAATCAGCGTGCCGCCAGCAAAGTTTTCGATAATAGCCGAATACGTATGGTTGCTGGAAAAGTGCCCGCACGAAGTCGGTTTCTTATTTTCGGCAACGACCGCCGTGTTCCGGAACGGTGGCTGGGAACGTACGGATCACTGGCCTTGGGCGTTGAATTTTACTTCTTGACAAAAGAAGGTGGCCTTCAGCTCCTCACTTGAGGAATCGACAGCAGCGACCTCGTGGAATTCAATGCGGCGAACGCGATCAGGTTCACCATCTATCGGGAGCGCCCCAGCGGCAGCCCGGGTGATCCCGACAGCTTCGGCGGCCAGCAACACCCCCCCTGCTTGACCCGGAGGTCGGCAATCGGTGATCTCTGACCGCAACGACGGGAGGGGAACATGCGACACTTGAAGACCGCCGGCATCGGTGCCGTCCTGCTCATGATTGCCGCCTCGGCGGAGGCGGCTGGTACGTTGCGCATCGGCATGCAGGACGATCCGGACGCGCTGGACCCGGCCCGTGGCGGCACCTTCGCCGGGCGCATCGTGTTCGCCAGCCTGTGCGACAAGCTGGTCGATCTCAGCCCTGACCTGAAATTCGGGCCGCAGCTTGCCATCGACTGGTCGTGGTCGGCCGATGGCAAGGCGCTGACCTTGACATTGCGCGAGGGCGTGAAGTTCCACGACGGTGAACCGTTCAACGCCGACGCCGTCCGCGTGAACATCGAGCGCTACCGTACGGCGCCGGAAAGCAACCGCAAGGGCGAGCTGCGGCCGATCACCGGCGTGGAGGTGATCGATCCGAAGACGGTGCGCCTCGTGCTGTCGCAGCCCTACGCGCCGCTGATCGCCGTGCTGTCGGACCGCGCCGGCATGATGGGCTCGCCCAAGGCACTGGAGCGACTGGGCAAGGACTTCGCCACCGGCCCGGTGTGCGCCGGCCCATTCCGTTTCATCGAGCGCGTGCCACAGGACCGCATGGTGCTCGACCGCTTCCCCGGTTACTGGAACGCGGGCGCCATCCATGTCGACCGGATCGTGTTCCGTCCGATCGCGGATTCCACCGTGCGGCTGGTGAACCTGCAGACCGGCCAGCTCGACATGCTGGAGGAGCTGGCAGCCACGGATGCGGCGAAAGTCGAGAAGGATCCGAAGCTGAAACTGCGCGGCGTGACGTCGCTCGGCTACGAGGCGATCGACATCAACCTGGCGCATGGCCCGGCGGCGGACAATCCGCTGGCCAAGGACCCGCGCGTGCGCGCGGCGCTGGAGGCAGCGATCGATCGCAATGCGCTGAACCAGGTGGTGATGGACGGGCGCTTCGTGCCTGACAACCAGGCCGAGCTGCCGACCAGTCCGTATTTCAACAAGAGTTTCCCGGTGCCTGGCCGCGATGTCGCCAAGGCGAAGGCATTGCTGAAGGAGGCAGGGCTCGATCGGCTGACGTTCAGCCTGCGCACCCTGAACACGTCGAGCGACACGCAGATCGGCGAGGTGCTGCAGTCCATGGCGGCCGAGGCGGGGATCGACATCAAGGTGGTTTCCGGTGAAACCAACGCCAACATCCAGGCGATGAATGCCGGCGACTACCAGACCAATCTGGTGATCTGGAGCGGGCGTTCCGATCCGGACTTCAACATCGTGCAGTTTCTCGCCTGCGACGGGTTCCAGAACTGGGCGAAGTACTGCAATCCGAAATTCGACGATGCGCTGAACCGCGGCAGAGCGGCGACCGACCTGGCGCAACGCGCGGCGGCGTATCATGAGGCGGCGTCGATCTATCTGGCGGAGCGGCCGCTGATCTTCCTGTTCCACATGACCTGGCTCTACGCCCACAGCGACAGGCTGAAGGGCTTCACGCCGGTCCCGGACGGCCTGATCCGGCCGCAGGGGCTGATGTTGGAATAGCAAGAAGACTCACCACAAAGACACGAACGCACGAAGTAGCAGCCAACTTCGTGCCTTCGTGTCTTTGTGGTGAAGTCTTGATCTCAGGAAAAGCGCGAGAAGTCCGGCTTGCGCTTCTCCGTGAACGCAGCGAACGCTTCCTTCGCCTCGGGTGAGCCGAGCCGTTCGCGAAACAGCACGAGCTCCTCCTCCATCCGTCCCGCCACGTCGGGCTCGCCATGCCTGATCAGTCGCTTGCTGAGCCGCACCGCCTGGGGCGGCAGAGCCGCGAGCCGGCGTGCCATGTCGCGCGCGGTGTCCATCAGCGCCGCGTCGTCCACCACACGGTTCACGAAGCCCCACTCATGTGCCGTCTCGGCATCCATTGGCTCGCCGAGCAGCAGAAGCGCGCTCGCGCGCTGGTAGCCCAGCAGACGCGGGAACAGCAGCGAGCTTGCCGCCTCCGGCACCAGGCCCAGGCTGGTGAACGGCATCACGAAACGCGCCGAACGTGCCGCGATGATCAGGTCGCAATGCGCCAGCATCGTCGTGCCCACGCCGACCGCGGCGCCGTTCACCGCCGCTATCAGCGGCTTCTGCATCGACGAAATCGCCGGCAGGAAGCGCGGCGCCGAACTGCGCTCGCCACTGGCCGTGCGCGACTGGAAATCCGTTATGTCGTTGCCGGACGTGAACGTGTCGCCGGTGCCGGTCAGCAGCGCGACACGCAGCGTGGGATCGGTGTCCACCTGCTCGAACGCGGCAGCCATCGCGTCGTACATCGCCCGCGTCAGCGCGTTCTTCTTCTCCGGCCGGTCGAGGCGGATCTCCAGCACGCCGTCGGCTCGGGAGATGACGACATTTTCGCTCATCGGAGGATCATGTTCCGTAGATGGCTGCCATTGGGATGCTGACGCCTATTTCGGGAAGCTTCAGTATGGCATCGAGCCCAGCCACCACCTCGGCTTCCCACACGGCGGAGCGGCGTCGGATCGTGACCTCCGGGCGTTCCTGTTCCAGCCAGACGTAAACCATGATGGCGGGCACGGCCGCGTATTCGATGGCCTTCACCCTCCGGTCGGTCAACGCCGTCGACGGCGACAGGACTTCAAAAACTGCCGTCGGCGCAACGAGATCGCCGTCTTCGTCGGAGCCTCCGCAAACGACACTGGCGTCAGGATAGCGCACTCGACCGATGGTCAGTACCTTGAGTTCCGGCCCGAAAGGCTCGCATGGAGGTTTCACGCGATTCACCAGCGCCGCTGACAGCCGAATGGCCACGCGCGCGTGAGGCCGGCTGCCGCCGGTCATGGCGACCGGCTGGATGCCGTCGAACTCGTAGCGCTCCGACTGGGATCGCTCCCATGCCAGGAACTCATCCAGCGTCAGAGGCTTCAGCGATGCACTCATGCAGGCGACGCTATCACCGGCAGATGCTGCGCGATATAGGGCGGCAGGTTGAATGCCCCGACATGGATCTCCGGCGTCCAGTAGCGCGTGCCGCCGAGAATGCCGGAGGCCCGCGCGCGTGCCCGAATCGCGTCCACGCCGACACGCGTCAACGACGCATCCTTCGCCGCCCAACCCAGCGTCATGAACCCACCGACATAGGTCGGCACCGCCGCGACATATGCGGTGACGCATGGAAAGAACTTCGCCCGCCGCGCACTGGTCTCGCGCAGTTCGTCGGCCTGCATGAACGGCACGCCGCACTGGTTCACCACCAGCCCACGCGCGGTCAGGATGCGCGCGCAGTTGGCGTAGAACTCGTCGGTGAACAGCACCTCGCCGACGCCGATCGGGTCGGTGGAATCGACGATGATCGCATCGAACGCCGCGTCGGGCGCGCGCTTCACGTAGTCGATGCCATCGCCCACGATCACCTCGGCGCGCGGATCGTTCCAGGCATCGCCGCCGACTGCCGGCAGGAACTCCTTGGCCAGGCGGATCACCTCGCCGTCGATCTCCGCCATCACCGCGCGCTTGACCGTCCTGTGCTGCAGCACGCGCCGCAGCACGCCGCCATCGCCGGCGCCGATGATCAGCACGTTCTCCGCCGCGCCATGCGCCAGCAGCGGCACATGCGCCAGCATCTCCTGGTAGACGAACTCATCGGCCTCGGTGATCTGGATCACGCCATCCAGCACCATGACGCGCCCGTGCGAGTAGCTCTCGAAGATCACGATGTCCTGGAACGGGCTCTGCACCCGCGCCAGCTCGCGCTTCACCAGGAAGCGCTGGCCCCAATCGGGATACAGCGTCTCGTTGATCCAGCTATCGGTCGCCATCGCCGGTCTCCAAGCAGAACGGCCCGGACAACGAGCGTCCCGGCCGCGCCTCACATCATGAACGTCGGATTACGCGATAAGCCCGCGCCGCTGCTCGGCCAGAAGGATGGACTTCGGACTGAACGTCTCCTTCAGCACGGGCAGCGAGCGATACGGATCGCAGGAGCCGCACATGAAGATGTCCACCGCGGCGAAGTCGTGCTCGGGCCAAGTGTGGATGGAGATGTGGCTCTCCGCCAGCACCAGAACGCCGCTCACGCCGCCATCCGGCCCGAAATGGTGGAAATGGCTGTGCAGTATCGTCGCGTTGGCCGCTTCGGCAGCATCGCGCAACGCACGGTCGATCAGCTCCGGATCCGCGAGGTTGCTGGCACCCCACAGATCCAGCAGCAGATGCGTGCCGGCGAACTTCACGCCATCCTTCTCGACGAAATAGTCCTTCTGGGCGTCGGTGCCACCGGACTCCGTGTGGATCTCGCTCGGATTATCCGAGACCATCCCCAGTGGGCTGAGTGCGTCCATCGCGTACCCTGTTCCTACCAGCAGACAGCCTGTTGAACGGGCGCGAGCTGCGTCCGTTCCCTGGGGCCAAGGCGGCCGAACATGGGGAAAGGGGGGGCAGCATGCAAGAGGGTTTTTTGCTGCCGCCGTGATCGGGAGAGCGCGCCGACGCTAGGGGATCTGCCGCGGCGGCGGCTGCAATGCCTTCAACTGGCCAGGGAGCCCACGCGCCAGGGCGGCCTCCTGGCCGGATCGCTTCAGGTCGGCGACGCTGCGCACCTGGTCCGCGGTGAGCAGGCGGAACATGTCGGCCAACGGCCCGGATTCCATCCGCGCCCCATCACGCCGGCGAAGCGTGGTCAGCGTCGCTTCGTCGCCTGCCCGCGCCGCGGCTGTTGCCATCCGCAGCAGAGTCCGGCGCTGGGCGTCATCCAGCTTGCCCTCCGCCGGCACGGTCCTGGCCGCGTAGGTGCTCAGCGCCTTCTGCGCCGCCGGCCAGTCGTTGGCGCGTTCCAGGATTGTCGCCCGTGCTTCATCGGCGGACGCGGTATCCAGCGAACCCAGCGCGGCCAGCGCGCGGTCCGCGTCGCCGCGGCGCGCATACGCCGCCGCAAGCAGCAGCGTTCGGCGCTCCGCCAGATCCGCCGGCGGGTCTTCCACGCTGGACACGGCGAGCGCGGCGAGCGCGCCAGCCGCGTCGCCCTCGCGCAGCCGCAACGCCGCGAGCCGCGCGCCGGACCCGGCACGGCTTACACCGCCAGGCGCCGCCTGCATCAGTTTCTCGAGGACCGGCTCCGCGCGTTTTGGCAGATCGAGAGCCAGCAGCCGGTCCGCCAACTGTGCCTGCAACAGGTCGCCAGCCGGCCCAACCGGCAGGAGGTCGGCGTTCTCCTCGACCAGTGCGGCCAGTTCCAGCGGCGCCAGGGTGTCGGCCGCATCGTCGCGCAGCATGGCGGCGAACATATCGACAAGCTCGGCATGTATGGCCGGTTTGTCGGCGGGAAATATCGCCTCCGTCTCGCGCAACAGGCCGAGCGCCGAGCGCCACGCGCCGGACCGCGCCCTCAGTTCGGCAAGACGCTCGCGCAGCGAACGCTCGTGTTGATCGCCGCGCCAGGCATAGAGCAGCTTGTCCAGGCCGTCCGCCGCCTGCTTCACGTCGATACTGCCGCTGGCAAGACGCATCTCCACCGCGCGCGCGGCGGCACGGGCATACAGCGACTGGTCCCTGGACGAGGCCAGGGCTTCATGGATCGCCAGCGCCGCCGCGGTGTCGCCCCGCGCCTCCTGCAACAGGCCACGAGCCAAGCCAAGCGCCGGGTCGTCCTTGCGCTCCGCAAGCAGGGCGGACGCCGCAGCGGTTTCGCCAGCTGTCACCAGCGTCTCGGCAACCAGCGGCAGCAGGCGATCGCGCAACGGGGGCGGGTAAGCGAGGACGAGCGGCCAGGTCGCGGCAAACACCGCGGCAGCCTGCGGCGAACCTTCCTGCTGCTCCGCCAGGCGGACGGCGCGCCACAGCGCGATGTCGTCGGTGCCGGAAAGCCTCTGATCATCCAGTCCGGCGGCCTCATCGGCGCGGTGTGCCAGCACGGCGGCCATGCCCGCCAGCGCGGCGTTGTCCGCAGCCGCCGCCTCGCGCGGATCATCGGCGGCCGCGAGCTGCAGCAGCGCCTGGGCCTCGGCGCCGAGGCCCAGCGAAATCATTGTCTGCGCCACCGCCCGGCGTCGCGGCCCGCGGCCGAGCGCCGGCGTCGCCGCCTCATCCGCCACCTGACGGCGGAGGCGCTGCATCAATGCCTCGGCCGGCAGGGCGGCAAAATCGAAGCGTCTGATCAGGGTGTCGGCATACGCCAGGATGTTCGCGGCGTCCGGCATTGGCGACAGAGCCAGACTGCCTGCGCCACCAGTCAGCACGAACCCATCCTGCGCGGACCGCAAGGCAAGATCGTCGCTGATCGGCTCGACCGCAATACCCTGCCAGGTCGGCAGGAGCACGAATTCCACCGCGCGCCGGAGCACGGGGACACCCTGCCCCGCCTGCCGCTGCGTTCCCACCAGCAGAGTCGCGCCAGTGTCCGGATCGGCCAGCGTCACGACCCTGCCTGGCGCGGCGGCCGGCATGACGAGGCGACCATCGGCGGCGGTCGCATGGATCGGCTGCAGCTTCGGCTCGACCGCCACGGCCGTGATGCGCCAGGCATGCGGACCCTGCGACAGGGACAGTGCCTTGCCGGGCTCCAGGCGGACGCGGATCACGGTGGCCGTCGGCAATTGCTGGACGGTCGCCGAGCCGAATACCGGATCGTCACGCAACGGCGCCATGTCGATCGGCCGTTGCTGATCGAACACCACGAGGGCGACATTGCCACGGCGGAACGCCGCGACACCGACCGTTGCCTCGTAGGCGACCTCCAGCATCGGGTCCGGCCCCGGCGCCAATGGCGCTGGGGCGTCGGCAACCGGGCTGACAGCCGCGACGGGGCTTTGTGGCAGTGGCGGGGCGGATACCGCGACGGCCTGTGCGGCGAGTTCGGCGGGTCGCGCGGCATCGGGCGCGGGTTTCCCCGCGACGATCGGGTCCGCGGGCTTCTCTGCCGCGGCTGGCGGCGCTGTCGGCGCGGGGGATGCGACGTGCAGCGCAGCGAGTGCTTCCGGTGGCCGGGTTTTCGGACCCGCTTGCGTCGACACAGGGGAAGGTGCCGGCACAGGGACGGCAGCCGGAGGCGCCGCAGGCATGGCCGCGGAAGCGCCGGCAACAGGGCGGCTCGCGGCGTCGGACTGCGGCGCCGGCGCAGGCGCAGGCGCCGACGAGGCACTCGCGGCAGGGCTGTAATCCCGCACGTCGATCACCAAGCTATCGCCAAGCCGCCAGTCGCGCACCACGGTGCCCGCCTGCACGATGAGCTCCACCTGGCCGGCGCCACCGGTCAGGCCAAGCACGTTATGGGGCAAGGACCGCGCGGCGCCGATCGTCACGTCGCCAGTGAACTGCACCAGCACGCGCTGATCCTGCTGGGTCAGGCGATAGTCGACCCGCGCGGGCAGGTAGAACATCACGCGCCCATAGCCCGGATGGCTGCCGACGCGCACCGGCACCGGCAGCCCGCTATCGGCGTGCGCGGCAACGGGCGCCAGGCAGGACAGCAGGCCGGCGACCAGCCAGACCCTTGTGCCTGGCCTCATTCGAAGCTGGCCAACAGCCGGTCGATGTCCGACTGGTCCATCGCGACGGCTGGATGCTGCGGGCCGTTCAGCAGCGCCGCCTCGCTCGCCTCGCCCGGCCTTTCGGCATCCTCGCCAGTGGCGCCATTGCCGAAGGTTGCGACGATATACGCGACCTTCGCCTCGATCGTCTTCAGCGTTGCGATCACCTTGGTGATGCGCTGTCCGGTGATGTCCTGAAAGCTGCACGCCTCGTAGATACGCGTGGTGGCGTCCCGCAGCTTCGCCGCCGGCTCACCGCTCAGCCCCCCCGCCACATCGTCCAGCATTTCGCAGCACGTCAGGATGGCATTCGTGGCGGTCGCGGTGTGCTCCACGATCGCGTCCAGCTCATCGGTCGCGAACGGAATGTGGCTGTCGGTGATGTCGTCGAACCGCAGCGCCGCAATCTCCGCCTTCGCGCAGGCGATGGTAAGGCCCAGCGCCGCCACTTCGGCGAGTAGCGAGGTCTCCTGCGCCGAAAGGTCGCCGCTCATGGTCGCGAGCACGGCATGCACCACGTCGGCCACCATTTCCGGCTCGGCGCCCGGGTGACGGGCACGAATCGCCGCCAGCCGTTCGGTGAGCCTGCCGCCGTCCTGCTCAGCCATGGCCCAGCACCTTCTCGATCTTGTCGCGCAGCGTCTCGGCGTTGAACGGCTTGACGATGTAGTTCGAGACGCCCGCCTGCTTGGCGGCCACCACGTTCTCCACCTTGCTTTCGGCGGTGATCATGATGAACGGCGTCGATTTCAGGTTGGCGTCCGCCCGCACCTCCTGCAGCAACTGCAGGCCGGTCATTGGCACCATGTTCCAGTCGCTGATCACCAGGCCGAAATTGCCGCCACGCAGCTTGGTCAGCGCCTCGGCTCCGTCGGAGGCTTCCGCGACATTATTGAACTCGATCTGTTTCAGCAGATTGCGGATGATGCGCAGCATCGTCTTGTAGTCGTCCACGATCAGGACGTTCATGGCTTTGTCGATCGGCATCATCGCTCAGTCCTTGCTGCCTGTATCCGCCTCTTGCTGACCACCGGTCAGCCGCCAGTCACGCTGCTCCCCGGGCCGTCCCGGCGCGTACGCATCCCGGCGAGCCGTGCCGTGACATCGCGCGCCTTTTCGGGCTGCATGGCGGCGAGCACCGGCGCGGCCTTCGTCTCCTTCATGCGATCGACCACCTGCAGCAGGACCGGCATATCCAGTTCGTTGAAAATCGTCGCTGCATCGCGGGGTTTCATCGCTTCGTAGAGCTTCACGAGGCCCTGCCAGTTCGCGTCCTCGCGTTCCTGTCTTGTCGCGTCGAGCGCCTCCAGCTTCTTCTGCAGCGCCTGCAACTCGGCCACTCGCCCCGAAAGCTTCTGCTCTGTCGCCGCCAGCAGCGACTCGCGCGCGGCCAGTCCCGTCTCGCGTGAATCGAGCTCCTGCCGACGCTGGCGCAGCTCCAGCAGGACCGTTCGCTCGCCATCACTGACCGGCGCCGCGTTGCCTTCCGCTGCCGGCGTCACAACAGGCTGAGCGGGAGCAGAGGCCGGAACCTGACGCTCCGGCGATGCCGGCGTCGCGGCCTGTGCGGTGCTGACCACCCCCTTGCCCTGCTCCATCGCGGCTGCCGCGACACGGACCAGTTCCGCCGACTTCACGGCAAGCAGCCCGGCCAATGCGAAGATGGTGATCGGCAGCAGGCGCGGCGGTCTGAGACGCGGCATCATCGGCCCATCCTCAGCGCCTTCAGCAGGTCGCGCTCGGCCTGGCTGCGCACGCGCGGCTCGGCATGGTCCGCATCCGCGACGACGGTCAGGCGCGGCGCCTCGGTCGCGAGTGGCCTTGCAGCCCGGACCAGGGCGTCAATCCGATCGGCCAGCCGATCGCCTCGATCGATCAGCAGGGTCAGGTCGTCCCTCAGCGATATCGCCGCATCGAGCTGCCCGGCGATCTGCACGCCGGTGCCCTCGGCTGCCCCGCGCAGCCGCTCGATGCCAAGCTCCGCCTGGCGGGTGCTGGCGTTGAAGCCGTCGATCAGCTCCTGCAGCGCGCCGCGGTCGCGCTTCAGGACGCCGAGCGCGCGTTCCAGCCGCACGGCATGAAACAGCGTTGCTGCCAGCAGCGCGACCAGAGCGATTTCCAGAAGCCACTCCATGCCGGCTATTCTGGCGCGCGAGGGTTAGCAATCTGCCAATGTCCGGCACTTGAGTGGCCTTACCGCTCGGTCTGCTGCGGCCGCGGCAGGTCGCTTTCGATGCGGACGGCGATGCGGTTCTTGCGCCGCCCGACACGACCTTCGAACAGCGGCACCGCGCCACACCGCACCAGAACCGGCGCGCCGAGCGAAGTGTTCAGCACGATGCGGCTGCCAGGCTGCAGCGCCATGACATCCGACAGCCGCATCATCTGCTCGTCCAGCACCACATCCAGCTCCACCTCGGTGCTCCACAGCTCCTCGGCGAGGTGGGTTTCCCAGATCGAATCGCGGCCGAATTTCTCGCCCATGAACTGCTGCAACAGCAGCTCGCGCACCGGCTCGAGCGTCGCGTAGGGCAGCAGCAGCTCCATCCGGCCACCGCGGTCCTCCATGTCGATCCGCAGCCGCGCCAGCACCGCGGCGTTCGACAGCCGACTGATGGTGGCAAAGCGCGGATTCACCTCCAGCCGTTCGAAGCGGAACGTGACCGGGCACAGTGGGTCGAAGCTCGCGGCGAGATCGGCCAGCACGACCTGGATCAGCCGCTCGACCAGGGTGCGCTCGATCGTCGTGTACGGGCGCCCTTCGATGCGCATCGCCGCGGTGCCGCGCCGCCCGCCCAACAGCACGTCCACGATCGAGTAGATCATGGCGGAGTCCACGACCATCAGCCCGTAATTGTCCCATTCATCCGCCTTGAACACGGCGAGCATCGCCGGCAGCGGGATCGAGTTGAGGTAGTCGCCGAACCGCAGCGACAGGATATTGTCGATGCCCACTTCCACATTGTCGGAGGTGAAATTGCGCAGGGACGTCGACATGATGCGCACCAGCCGGTCGAACACGATCTCCAGCATCGGCAGGCGCTCGTAGGAAACGAGGCCGGAGCTGATGATCTTCTGCATCCCGGTGCGGTTCTCGCCGCCCGCGGGGCCCTCGTCGAAACCGAGCAGACTGTCGATCTCGGCCTGGTTCAGCACGCGCGCCGGCTGTGCCGCCGGTGCCTCGTCACCCTCGGTCTCCGCGCCCCAGGCGGCGGCCAGTTCTTCGTCGGTCTGCGGCTGCTGTTCTGGCGTATCGCTCATTGGATCAGCATCTGGATGAACAGCACGTCGGAGATGCGCGCGGGCGCTACGGCCAGGTTGGCCCGGCCGATGAGTTCCTCGCGCAACCGATACGTGCCGGCGGAACCGCGCAGCTCCTCCGGGCGCATCTCGCGCAGATAGGTCTGGAACAGGTCCTGCAGCCGCGGCATGGCCAGCTTCACCCGCTCCACATCCTCCTGCCTGGCGACTTCAAGACGCGCCACCAGCTTCACGTAGTTCGGCCGGTGCGGATTGCTGTTCAGGTTGGCGACCATCTCCGGCAGGTCCACGTAGATCGGTGCCAGCGGCATGGCGGATTCGGCCTTCTGCTCGACATGACCGAGGCCGAGCAGACGCGGCAGGATGCCGGTAAGCCACAGACCGGAGCCGATGGCGGCAAGCAGCACAACCGGCGCGGCGAGCAGGATCAGCTTGCGCTTGCCGCCCTTGCTGTTCTCCGCTTCCGGCGGGGAGGCTACTGCTTCCGCCTTGTTCCGATCCGCCGCTGCCACGGCCGTGGCCACTGACTGCTCCTTTCCGCGCGCCTGCTCGTGGCGGGATGCGCTCAACCTGACAGGGAGCCGTTAAGGAAGCCTTGCCCGAAGCTGCCCGGCAAAATCGACCGGGCCGGGCAATCGGTGCCGGACCGTTTCCCGCGCGTGGCCATGGAAAGTCGTGCGAAGGCCCGCCGGAGCCCGTCCCCGGGCGCGCCACGACGGGCAACGGCTGGTCAGCTCGATCGTGGCACGCGGCTTGCGACCGCATCGGCAAACGCACGACGGATCGCATCGATGGACATTGTCAGCAGCGTCGCCGCCTCCCGCCTAGTCGCACAGCAGCGCGCCATGGACGTCATCGCGGACAATGTCGCCAACGCGAACACACCCGGATTCAAGGCCGAACGCATGCTGTTCAGCGACTGGCTCAGCCGGCAGAACGGCACCCAGGCGACGCGAGGCGAGCCCAGTATCTCCTATACCCAGGATCGCGCGACCTGGCGGGAGCAACAGGCCGGCACGCTGACCCATACCAACAACCCGCTCGACCTCGCCATCACCGGCGATGGATATTTCACCGTCAGCACGCCGCGTGGCCCGCGGCTCACCCGCGACGGGCGCTTCGGCCTGATGCCCGACGGCACCGTGGCGGACAGCAGCGGCAATGCGCTGCTGGGTACCAACGGACGGCCGATGCAACTCTCCCCCACCGACACGCAGATCACCATCGCCGGCGACGGAACGCTGTCCAGCGAGAACGGCCAGCTCGGCAGGATCGGCGTGGTGCGCGTGACCGATCCGATGCAGCTCACCGCCGAAGGCAACACGCTGTTCCGCGCCGATGCACCCACGGTGGCGGTTGCGTCACCCGGCCTGGTACAGGGCGCGATCGAGGACTCCAACGTGCAGCCCGTGCTCGAGACGACGCGGATGATGAACAACCTGCGGCAGTTCCAGTTCATGAGCCAGTTCATCCAGGCGGAGGCCGACCGGCAGCAGTCGGCAATCGACAAGCTGCTGCCGCAGAACGCCTAGCCCGGCGCCCGACAGAAGGAAACCAGACCCATGCGTTCGCTCGATATCGCCGGCACCGGGATGCAGGCGCAGCAGACCAACGTCGAGGTGATCTCGAACAACATCGCCAACATGACCACCACCGGCTTCAAGCGGCGGCGGGCGGAGTTCCAGGACCTGATCTACCAGAACCTGCGCCGCGTCGGAGCCAACAGCTCGGACACCGGCACGATCGTGCCGTCGGGTGCGCAGGTCGGGCTCGGCGTGCGGACCGCGGCGATCTACCGGATCAACGAGCAGGGCAACCTGCAGCAGACCTCCAACACGCTGGACATGGCGATCCAGGGCAACGGCTACTTCCAGGTAACGCTGCCCTCGGGCGACACCGCCTATACGCGCGACGGCACATTCGGCATGGCGGCCGACGGCACGATGGTCACCGCCGATGGCTATATCGTGCAGCCCGGGCTGCAGATCCCGTCGAATGCCACGGGCGTGACGGTGAATGCATCAGGCCAGGTGCAGGTCACGCTGCAGGGGCAGACCGCGCCGCAGACCGTGGGCCAGCTTCAGCTTGCGGCGTTCGCCAACGAGGCCGGGCTGGACGCGCAGGGCGAGAACCTGTTCCTGCAGACCTCCGCCTCCGGCCAGCCGGTCGCCGGCAACCCTGCCTCGCCGGGCTTCGGCAAGGTGATGCAGGGCTTCATCGAGACCTCCAACGTCAACGTCGTCAGCGAGATCACCAACCTGATCAGCGCGCAGCGCGCCTATGAGATGAACAGCCGGGTGATCACGACCAGCGACGAGATGCTTTCGACGCTGAACAACCTGCGGTGACGTCATGACTCCCCTGGGGTACAAGCTGCCGCTGGCCGCCCTGGCGATCTGCCTTGGCAACGCGAACGCCGAGGCCGGCACGCTGCGCAGCATGACCACGCTGCACGCGCCTGTCGTGCGGCTTTCCGACCTGTTCGACGATGCCGGCGCGAATGCCGATCGCGTCCTGGGTCCAGGGCCAGGCGCGGGCGGCCGCATCGTGGTCGAGGCGGCGCAGCTCGGCGCCATCGCGCGCCAGTTCGGCGTGGACTGGCGGCCCGCCTCCTCGGCGGATCGCGCGGTGCTGGACCGGCCCGGCCGGCCGCTCCGGCGCGAGGATGCGCTGGATGCGGTGAAGAGCGCCCTCGTCGCCGCCGGCGCGTCGCCAGATTGCGACGTCGAGCTGCCCGGCTTCACGCCGCCTCTCGTGCCGTTCGAGGCGGACCCGAAGCCGGTGGTGTCCGACATGGACTACGAGCCCAATGCCGGCCGCTTCAGCGCCGTGCTTTCCATCACCGGCACGGCGATGGAGCCGATCCATATGCGACTCGCCGGCCGGGTGGACGACACGGTCGACCTGCCGGTCGCCACCACGCGCCTGCCGGCCGGCAGCGTGCTGCGCGCGGAGGACGTGCACGTCGCGCGCGTGCACACCACGCTGATCCGAGGCGAGGTGGTGCGCCGGCCCGGCGATGCGATCGGCATGCAGCTCAAGCGCCAGCTTGCCGCCGGCCAGCCGCTCGTCGTCGGCGAACTGATGCGTCCCGCGATGGTGCAGAAGGGCGCCAGCGTGCTGATGCAGCTCGACAGCCCCGGCATCACGCTGACCGCGCAGGGCCAGGCGCTGGAATCGGGCGCGATCGGCGAACGCATCCAGGTGCTCAATCCGGTGTCGCGTGCGGTGATCGAGGCGGAGGTGACCGGGCCCGACCGCGTGCGTGTGGCGCCGAACGCATTGCCGGTGACCAGGGCGGCCAATGGCGCCCTGGTGAGCGTGCGATGAACCGGAAGCTGCGATTGCTGGCGCCCGCGCTGGCCTGCCTGTTGCTCGGCGGGTGCGGCTCGTTGTCCCGCCTGTCGGAAGTCGGCCGTGCGCCGGCGATGACGCCGACCTCCGATCCGACCAAGGAGCCGACCTGGCGGCCGGTCAGCATGCCGATGCCGGCGAAGGAGCCGACACCCAACGAGGCGAATTCGCTGTGGCGCAGCGGCTCGCGCGCCTTCTTCAAGGACCAGCGCGCCGCACAGGTCGGCGACATCGTCACCATCCTGGTCAGCATGAACGACAACGCCAACCTGAAGAATGCCACCACCGCCACGCGCAGCAGCGCCCAGACCGGGGGCATGGCAAACTTCTTCGGCATGGAGTCGCTGCTGCCGAAGACGATCGCCGACCCGTCGAAGCTGCTGTCGGTCAACAGCGCCAACAACAACGGCGGTACCGGGCAAATCCAGCGCAACGAGGCGGCGACGGTGCGGGTCGCCGGTGTGGTGACCCAGGTACTGCCGAACGGCAACCTGGTGGTGTCCGCGCGGCAGGAGTTCCGGGTGAACAACGAGCTGCGCGAGCTGCAGGTGACGGGCGTGATCCGGCCGCAGGACATCGCCAGCGACAACACGGTGCTGCACGACCGCATGGCGGAGGCGCGCATCGCCTATGGCGGGCGCGGCGAGCTGACCGAGGTGCAGCATACACGCTGGGGCCAGCAGGTGATGGACATCCTGCTGCCGTTCTAATGGTCGCGGGCGGTGTGGGGGGTGGGCCGGGGTCAGGCGGCATTAGTCTGATCACCCCCGGGTCTGATCCCCGGATCAAGCCCGGGGCCGGGGGCAGGCTGTTGCCTGGGGTCTTGGCCTCGCGCAGTGTCATTGACCGCACCGAGCACGGCGGCATGCAGACTGGCAGGTGGGGTCCGAGCAGACCGCCAGCAGATCGAAGAAGGCGGTTGCTGCCTCTGCATGCGGCTCCATCGTCCGGCGCCCGGGGGGCATGCGGGCATCGTCGGGCTGGCTCCTTCGTGGCCGAGCGACACCACTGCCGGTCTCCGGGAGAAAGATGCGACGGCAGCCAAAGACCCGTCGGCGGTGAGTGAAACCCTCGCTCGCCTGACGGCCTGGTCCATGGCATGGGCGACACTGGAACTCTTCCCGCTGCGCGCGGATCTGCCAGAACAGCAACGAGTCAGACCAAATCTCCGCTCCCGCCGCCATTTGCGGCGCTCGTCGCACGGCGCGGCGGCGATCGGCACGAACGCCGCCGCGGAGGAAGTCGCTGTCTCGCGCGGCATCTCCGCCACATCGCTGCGTAATTCGCGCCGCCACCCGAAGACCTGCTGAGGACAGACCTGCGAGCCCGGCGCTACATGGGAAACCCGCGCGCCTGGCACCAGCGTCTCCTCGACGATCCGCGCCTTCTCCTCCGCCGACCAGCGGGCGCCGACGGCCCGGTCCCGTCAGAACCTCAATACGCCGAAATCCGCCCCTCGCGTCGTCATTAACGTCGAACATAGCGCCAGCTCGAAGCCCTCTGACTCAAGCAGACCAAGCACTTTCACACCAAGCGCAACAGAAGGGCTTCAGAGCACCGCTCACGCTCCATCAGTCGCTCGGATGGACGACCGCCTGCGGTGTGAGATCGACCAGGCATGACGAACAGCGCGGCGCGCGGGCGGGATGGGAGCATCGGCGCAATCTTGGCCGGGTCCCAGCGAGACGACAGGCCGGGCGCTCGCGTGTAGGCTGATGGCGTCACACTGGGTCTTCGTGAGTCAGCCGTGCGCCGTAAGCGCCCACCCCTTGCGGAGAGCTGGAGCGACGTATCGGCGGGACGTGCCGCTGGCGGCTGGGGCCATTTTGGTCCCGAACAGCGCCGGACTCCTGGCGCGCCCCAGCCGCACGAACGCCTACGTGATGTCGTTTATGATGTTGAGCGCATAAAGGACGGGCCCGGCGGTGTTGTGGTTGCCGCTGTCACCGACATGCGTCGTGTCCGTGACGCTCAGCGCGATGACGAAGGCGCAGCGCTCGCCGCGCAACAACTTGGGCGACCCTGGCGGCAGTGGCCCGACGCCGCCGTCGAGCGCGCCCACGATGTCCCAGTCGGCCAGCGTCCCCTCATCCGCCGGGGCGAGAGGCCCGGGCCAAATGTTTGGCACACGGATCGTGGGGGTCGCTGGCGTGATCGGGAACGGCGCTCCGCCATTCTTCTGGAACGACAGGCCGTAAGAGCCGAAGTTGTCGTTCGGCGCCTGTTGCGGGGCGGTGGAGTCGATCGGGGGATCCCATGCCACGCCCAGGATCGTCGCGGTGGTCCCTACATAGTCCTTGAGATGGAGATCGACGCATGGACCAAGCCCGCCGATCGAGTTGATCTTGGCGACGGGCAGATGGTTGTCGATCCACACGGCGACCTGGTCTTTCGCGGCGAAGTCGCCCGGGAATGGGCCCGCCGGTAGCAGCCGGTCGCGCACCTCCAGCAGGATGACGTGACGGCCGCTGGCCCCGCTGTTCCAGAACGGCACCGGCCGCACTTTCGGCACGCTGTAAGTCGTGCCTAAGAATGTGCAGTTGACCGACGACCAGAACGCGACGAGATCGCCGTTCAGCACGATGTTCGGCGTGATCAGGCCGAGGCAGCCGGACTGCCAAGGATGCGCCGGCGTATCGGCGTAGACGACCGGCGCGATCAGCGGCGATCCGCCGGTCGCATCCGGGATGTCGGGCACCGGCGCCGCCGGCGGTGCCGCGAAGCGCGTCAGGACGAACTGGGTCATGATCCGGTCGCAGCCGACGATGTAGGCGCTGCCGGTGACACTGAACGCGCCGCCGACCGACTGCTCGGGCACGGTCGGGCTCGCGTTGTTGGTCGCCTTTATCAACTTGGTGAACGTGCCGAGATGGAACGGATCCTCCGCCTCAAGCACGTTGACCGTCGCAGCCGCGCTGATCTCTACGGCCTTGGTCTTCAGCGCGAAGGCCCGGCTGACCGCGACGTGCCCGGCGGCCGAATCGTACACGTCGAGATAGACTGTGAAGTCGGTCTGGCCGGGTGGCAGCAGGGTGACATCGAGATAGCCGAGCGTCCCGGCGATGACCGGGACGGTATAGCTCGTGGTGGCCGGCGGACGGCTGCAATCGGGGTAGACGACCGCCTCGTTGACCGGCGGGTTGCCGCCCCAGCTGTAGCGGAGCGTGTAGTGGTTGAAGGGTGCGCCGGCAGCGGTGCCGGTGATCCGAATGCCCGCCAGGGGCGTGCCGCCGAGCAGGCATGCCGGGACCAGCTCAGGTGCGACGCAGGCGTTGACCGCCGGCGTGGCGATGTCGCCGACCAGTTGATCGAGGACGCCCTCGGTCGGATGGACCTGCACCCAGCACTCGACGACATTGCCCCAGACGGGCACGAAATTTGGACCCGTCGGCACCTGCTGCCAGGACAGAATGGCGCGCACTCGGACGATGTAAGGGTGCTGGCAGCTCGCGCGTAACGGGCGGAAGCTGCGGCCGACCGCGTAGCACAGATGATGCTCTCGAACCTGCGGGATGTCGTGGACCCGAACCTCGGCCACGCCGACATCCTCGTTGAAATCGACGAAGTCGCCGTCGCCGTTCCAGTCGATGAAGAAGCGGACGTATTCGTGGCTGCCCGGGCTGCACAAATCGCCCAGGAAGCCGAACGGCAGCTTCACCTGGATGATCGCTTCGAGAAAATTCCGCTCGGGGTAGAGCCCGATGCACTTCAACTCTTCGAAGCCTGTGTCGCCCTTCAGCGAAAAGACCGGCTTGAGATCGGAGCTCGCCAACGTCCCGAAATAGTTCGGGTTCTTCTTGATCAGATCAAGGAACTGCTGGCGTTCCTTGTCGGCCTCCTGCGGTCGTCGCTGCTCCTTGTCGCTTGCCTCCGCCTTACCGGCTTGAGCGGCGGCGTCCTGCGCGACGCCCAGCACCTTCCCCTGCACCGGATCGATCTGGATCCAGCATTCCAGCACGTTGCCCCAGACCGGCACGTATTTCCAATCCCCGGGCGGCGGCACCGCCTCCCAGGACAGGATCGCGCGTAACTTGACGATGTACGGTTCCCGGCACGTCGCGAAGAACGGCTGGAACCGCTTGCGCACGGCATAGCAGAGGTGGTGCTCCTTGACCTGCGGAATGTCGTGGACGTTGACCTTGGCCAGACCGACATCCTCGTTGCTATCGTCGAAGTCCCCGTCGTTGTCCCAGTCGATGAAGAAGCGAACATATTCGTTGCTGCCTTGCGAGCACATCGGCCCAAGGAAGCCGAACGGCAGCTTCACCTGGAGCGTGGCCTCGAGCATGTTCTGCTCGGGCCAGAGGCCGACACAGGTCAGCGCCTCATAGCTCGTGTTCGACTTGATCGCCTGAACGACCGGGAAGTCGGTGTTGGAGACCGTGCCAAAGTAATTCGGGTTGTTGGCGAGCAATTTCGTGAACTGGAGCCGCTCCTTCATGAACAGCTCCGTACCATTCGGCAGACGGTCCACGATTCGTGCTCCCACTATATGGCGCAGTGGCACTGGAAGCTAACCCGCAGTACCGGGAGACTTCCCGATCCGCAATATACCTCGTTGAAGCAACTATAGAGATAAACATTCCGAGAGCATCGCAATCGCAAAGAACCGGTGGGGACAGCTTCCACGCCGCACCTCCACTCTGTACCGGTAACTGCTCAACCGGGGGCGAGCACAGATTGGCCGAGCTTGTAAGGAGGTTCTAACCAGCCGATTTGCCTTTGCGTTCTTATGCAGCGTCGGTCGGAGTGCGACGAACCCGGCTCGCCAGCCAAAGCCCGCTCTGCCGCAAACCAGCCTCCGACCATACCAACCGCCCATCCACTCTGCGGCTGCCCGCTCCCGGCACTATGCGAACCCCGCCTCCCGCCCGCCTTCGCCCGACCCAATCGCACCGCCCCGGGATGGCGGGCGAATGGCCAAGCTGGCATAGTCCTCCGCTTGGTGAGCGCGTCCTAACGCCTCGCCGCTGATCCGTGGGAACAAGGTTGGAAGCGACATGATCAAACGATTCCACGTCCTCTATGTCGGCCAGGTCGACCTGGACAATATCGGCCTCCAGGGCACGCCGGCGAACGACCGGCGCTATCCGAACGAGCGCCTGAGCGAGGTGTTCTGGACCACGCGCGACATGGCGCGGGTGATGGACGATCTCGGCTACTACGCGCTGTGGAGCGCGGAGCACCACTTCCAGCGCGAAGGCTATGAGTGCCTGCCCAACCTGGTGCAGCTCGGGCTGTGGCTCGCCACCCAGACCAAGCGCCTGAAGTTCGGCTGCGCGTTCAACGTGCTGCCGATGTGGCATCCGATCCGCCTCGCGGAAGACTACGCGATGGCCGACATCGTCACCGACGGCCGCATCATCATGGGTGTCGGGCGTGGCTACCACACGCGCGAGGTGGAGACCTTCGGCGGGCCGCTGATCGATGCGGAGAAGAACCGCGAATATTTCGAGGAGCAGTTGCAGCTCCTGCTCACCTGCTTCAACGAGGAGCAGTTCCACTTCAAGGGCAAGTATTTCGAGTGCCCGCCGCCGGTGGACTATCGCGGCTATCGGCTGACCGACATCACCACGGTGCCGCGGCCGAAGCACCTGCCGGTGGAGATCTGGATGCCGGTCGCCAGCGGCAAGACGATCGACATGATGGCGAAGTATGGCCTGAAGGCCATGGTCACGCTGAACGGCGAGAAGATCCTCGACGACGTGGTGCGCGCCTACCAGGCGGCGTGCGCGCGGCACGGGCAGGAGAAGCAGCTCGGCCAGGACATGATCTGGGGGACGGGTCTGTATCTCGCCGCCAGCCAGGAGGAGGCGATCCGCCGGGTCGAGCCCGCCCACGACGAACGCTACAAGTGGTTCGCGCCGTTCGGCTTCGTGCGCTACGCCGACGAGCAGGGCCGCACCTGGGGAACGCCGGGCGCGCCGGCGAAAATCCCGTCACTGCGCGACGGCGTGCAGCAGAAGGCCTGGTTCTGCGGCCCGCCGGGCCAGGTTATCGACGGCATCAAGTCGATCGAGGCCAGGTATCCGGGCCTCGAGGACTACATGATCCACTGGGCCGAGGGGCTCTCGCCGGCGGAGTTCGAGGAGCAGCTTCGCTGGTTCGCCCGCGACGTGATGCCGGCGTTCAACCGGGCGTAAGGTCGGGTTGCGCGCAGGCCGAAAGATGCGCGCAGCCCCACCATAGCGGGTTCAGGGCGACCGGAAACGCGAGCGATCCTCGCCAGTCGTGATGGGTATCGCTGCGCTCAACCCATCCTACAGGCTGCGGCGTAGCGGCGTAGGATGGGTTGAGCACAGCGAAACCCATCATTCCGGCGACATTCCAGTTATGCTGAACGTGCTCTGGGAAGCCGGTCGGATGCGAGCGACCGCACCGAGGACGCCAGACCCCGAAAAGGGGAAGTCCTCGGCTGCGAAGGGGCATGGCGTTCCGATCAACGCGGATCGTACCGCCGCAGCCCTGTCTTCGTCCCAGGCTGCCAGTTTCGCGGTAACGACCTCCAGGGCATCGTGCCAGAGCGACTCCAGCCCCAGTCTGGATCGCATGGACCGACTGATCCTCCGCCGAAGGGCAACATTCCATGCCGTGATCTCCGAGATCCAACCCCTCGCCGCTGGTGCGTCGGGATCGGCCCAGAGCAGAACCAGGTGGACAAGGATATTCTCGATCAGGCTCTCGACGGCGTGGAATTCGCCTTTCCCCACGTCTTCGATCTCCTCGATAACGTTGGCCAGATCGAGCTCGTTCGGCAAATCCCGTCGCGCAGCCAAGGCGCGCAATACTGCTGCCTGCTGCTCCGCCCAGGCGTAGACATCTTCGTCATAGAGGCTGCTCTCGCCCATCGGCTCCTCCAGGGCACCAACTTGGTGCCAGCGAGCGAACGGCGCAACCGACGCGTCAGTCGTCGCGGTGGACGCGCTCCATCCGTTCGTGGCGCTCCTGCGCCTCGATCGACAGGGTAGCTATCGGGCGAGCCTCCAGCCGGCGCAACCCGATCCGCTCGTCGGTCTCCTCGCAGTAGCCGTAGGTGCCGGTCTCGATCCGCATCAGCGCCTGGTCGATCTTGGAGATCAGCTTGCGCGCCCGGTCACGCGTGCGCAGCTCCAGCGCCCGGTCAGTCTCTACGCTGGCACGGTCGGTGATGTCGGACTCATGGATGCCGCCCTCGGACAGACTCGCCAGGGTTCCGTCGGCCTCCTTCAACAGGTCGGCGCGCCAGCGCAGCAGTTTCTGGCGGAAATACTCGGCCTGGATGGGGTTCATGAACTCCTCATCCTCGGTCGGCCGGTAGTCCGGGGGTAGTGTGACCATCATGCCACCGGTCCTGCCTTTCCTGTCGCTGCGCTCCCGCCTTGGACTCTTCGGAAGCCGCGAAACCCCCCGGCCCGTCCTCGGTCGCATTTGCGCGGGCTTATAGCGGTGGCTGATAGCTCCGCCAAGGGTGCGCGAGAAAGCTTCGACAGGCTGACACGGAATGGTTTAGGCCCCGGTCAGAGATGACGGCGCGCCAGCTCCACCCGGACGCGCACGATGATCGCCGAGACCATGGCCGCAAGCCGGCGATCGGTCGCGTGCGGCACCGCGGCGGCCAGCTCGGCCAGGTGCTGCAGCGCCGCCATATCGTCGTTTCCGGTCAGCAGCGCCCGCTGCAGTTCGGCCAGTGCCGCCAGCAAGTCCTGGCCATGGCGGCGCGCCTCCCGATCCTCCGCCGTCTCGCCGCCCAACTCTTGCAGCGTAAGCATGGAAGCCAGCGCCGCCGCCGGCGCAGCTTCGGTCGCGGCATGGCTGGAAACGGTCGTTTCGATTGGCACCGTGAACCCGGCCGAAGCCCGCGCCGGTCCCCGCGCGCCGAGGCGGGCGGCACTGGGCCGGCCGATGCCTTCAATCGCTGCCATGCACCCGGCTCCTTCTTCTCACCCTGCGTGCCGCGCGGCAGATCCTGCCGGGCCGCCGCGCGCCGAAAGCAGCCGATCGCGCCGTTCCGGCCGTGGCACGCTGCTTGCGCTTACTCGGTGCAGACTGACCGCAAATCCTTACGGCCCTGCTACCGCCGAGGCTCACCTTGCCCAAGCTCCTTCGCCCGCTCATCCTGCTCGTTCTGCTCGCCGCGTCCCTGCCGGCGGCGGCGCAGGTCCGCATCAAGGACATCGCCGATGTCGAGGGAATCCGCGAGAACCAGCTCATCGGCTACGGCCTGGTGGTCGGGCTGAACAACACCGGCGACAAGCTGGACAACTCGGTCTTCACCCGTGAATCGCTGATCGGCATGCTGGAGCGGCTGGGCGTGAACACCCGCGACCAGGTTGCCAAGCTCTCCACCAAGAACATCGCCGCGGTGATGGTCACCGCCGAACTGCCGGCCTTCGCCCGCAGCGGCAGCCGGATCGATGTCGCCGTTTCCGCCCTCGGCGACGCCACCAACCTCACCGGCGGCACGCTGCTGGTGACGCCTCTGCTGGCGGCCGATGGCGAAGTGTATGCGGTGGCCCAGGGCGCGCTCGCCACCGGCGCGATCGCCGCGCGCGGCGCCGCCACCTCGGTGACACGCGGCGTTCCCACCTCGGCACGCATTACCAATGGCGCGACGGTCGAGCGCGAGGTGGCATTTCGGTTGGACAAGACCACCGCCCTCCGGCTCGGCTTGCGCAATCCTGACCTCACGACCGCCAGGCGCATCGCCGCCGCGATCAACACGGCGATCGGTCCCGTCGCACGCGCCACCGATCCGCGCACGGTCGCACTCGACCTGGCCGGCCGCGACCCGATCGACGCACTCGCCGCGCTTGAGGACCTGCGCGTCGAGCCGGATAGCCCCGCCATAGTGGTGATCGAGGAAGCGAGCGGCACCATCGTGATGGGAGCCAATGTCCGCATCAGCACCGTGGCCATCGCGCAGGGCAATCTGACCATCCGGGTGACCGAGACACCCGAGGTGAGCCAGCCGGCCCCGCTCTCCGGCGGGACCACCACCGTCGTTCCGCGCACGCAGGTGCAGATAGACGACCAGCACGACCGCAAGCTGGGCATCCTGCAGGGCAGCGTGACGTTGCGGGACCTGGTCGCCAGCCTGAATGCGCTTGGCATCGGCCCGCGCGACATGATCAGCATCCTCCAGTCGATCAAGGCGGCCGGCGCGCTGCAAGCGGACCTGCAGGTGCGCTGATGAGCGGCCACATCCTGCCTTCCCCTGTGCCGCTTCCGGCAAGCACCCTGCCACAGGAGCGGGTGAGCAAGCTCTGGCAGGCGGCAAAGGACTTCGAGGCAATGGCGCTCGGCCGGCTACTGGCGCCAATGTTCGAGACCGTCGATACGGCACATTCGGCCTTCGGTGGCAGCGACGCCGAGGCGAGCTGGCGGCCGATGCTGGTGGACGCGATCGGCAAGCAAATCGCCGCGCATGGCGGACTGGGACTCGCCGCGCCGGTGTTCGCCGCGATGCTGCGCGCACAGGAGCAGACACAATGAGCAAGGAACTGATCGCGGCCGCCTGCCTGCTCGCGGACGCGCTGGCCGAGGAGAATACGGCTCTGGCGGCACTCGATCTGCCACGCGCGGTGTCAATGCTGGCAGACAAGCAACGCGCCGTCACGGGCTTCCTCGCGGCGCGGGATGCCCAGCGCATCGCCACGCAGCACGCCATGATCGAGCCCCTGGCGCGGCGCCTCCAGTCGCTGTCGCAGGAAAACCGGACGCTGCTGGAGCGCGCCATCGCCGTGCAGGGGCGGGTGATCGGCGTGATCGCCCGGGCCGCCGTGCCGGCGGTTGCGCCATCGGGTTATTCCCCCCATGGCACCCCCGGCCATCCCGCCCGGCCGACGGCTCTCGCTCTCTCCGCCAGAGCCTGAACTACCGGCATTGCCATCGGCGTGATACTGCCAGCGCATGAATGCGTTGGCCCCGGAGACATGGCGCCGCCTGCTGCGCCGTTCGGCTGCGGATGCCGGCCTGTCGCCGCTCTACGGCCCTCTGCTGGCCCCGGCAATCGCCGCCGACGGTTGCTACGTGCTCGGCCGTATTGCGCAGTCGCTGGATGGCCGGATCGCGACGACGAGCGGCGCGTCGCATTGGATCAGCGGGCAGCAGGACATCGTTCATACCCACCGGCTGCGCGCATTGTTCGACGCGGTCGTGGTGGGCGCCGGCACGGTGCGTGCCGATGATCCGCAACTGACCACGCGCGAGGTGGAAGGTCCCTCGCCGGTGCGGGTGGTGCTGGACACCGACCGCCGGCTGGACGCGCACTACCGTGTGTTCCGCGAAGCGCCGCAGACCCTGCTGCTCTGTGCCGCCGATGCTCCCGGCGACGATCATGTGGGAGAGGCGCGGGTGCTCCGTCTGCCGCGTGCGCCCAAGGGTCTGGATATCGGCGCCGTGCTTGCAGCGCTGGCCGGACGCGGGCTCCGGCGTGTCTTCGTCGAAGGCGGCGGCATCACGGTCTCGCGCTTCCTGGCCGCGGGCGCGCTCGATCGGCTGCATGTGACGATAGCGCCGTTGCTGATCGGCTCGGGCATTCCCGCCTTCACCCTGCCGGAGGCCGCCACCCTGCACGAAGGATTGCGCCTTGAATGGACGGTGCATCGCATCGGCGTGGATCTGCTGCTCGATATCCCGCTCGGCCGCATGCGGCCCGGCGCACGGGCATGACAGAGGCGCGCGCATTCTGGACAGTGGCACCGGGCCGAGGAGAAATCCGCGGCGAGACGCTGCCCGAGGCGGCGCCGGGACAGCTCCTGGTGCGCACGCTGGCAAGCGGCGTGTCGCGCGGTACCGAATCGCTGGTGTTCGCCGGACGCGTGCCGGAGAGCCAACATCAGGCGATGCGCGCGCCGCTGATGGGCGGGCAGTTCCCGTTTCCGGTGAAATACGGCTACAGCGCCGTCGGCCGCGCTGCGGATGGCAGGCGGGTCTTCGCATTGCATCCGCATCAGGACGTCTTCCTCGCACCAGAGCAGATGTGCATCCCGGTGCCCGACGCGGTGCCGACGCCGCGCGCGGTGCTCGCCGCCAACATGGAGACCGCGCTGAACGTGTTGTGGGATGCCGCCCCGCTTGCCGGCGAGCGCATGCTTGTCATCGGCGCAGGCGTGGTCGGTCTGCTCTGCGCTGCCTTGCTGGCGCGGATTCCCGCTGCGCGCGTGACGGTGGTGGACACCAACGCGTCCCGCGCGCCGCTGGCACGGCAGTTCGGTTGCAGCTTCGCGCCGCCCGAACTGGCGCTACGCGAGCAGGAGCTGGTGGTGCATGCATCGGCGAGCGAGGCAGGGCTTCGTCTGGCCCTGGCCTCCGCCGGCTTCGAGGCGCGCATCGTCGAGGCGAGCTGGTTCGGCGATCGCGCGCCCGCTCTGCCGCTCGGCGAGGCATTCCATGCGCGGCGGCTGCGGCTGATTGCGAGTCAGGTCGGTGCCGTCGCGCTGCCGATGCGCGGCCGGCGCAGCCACGGCGAGCGGCTGGCGATGGCACTCGAGCTGCTGGCCGATCCCGCCTATGACACGCTACTGGACGGGCCGACGCGGTTCGAGGATATGCCGCACATGATGCCGCGCATCCTCGAATCGGGCAGCCTGTGCCACGTCATCACCTACGGGACCGAGTGAATGTTCAGCCTCACCGTCTGCGACCACATCATGATCGCCCACAGTTTCCATGGCGAGGAATTCGGCCCGGCGCAGAAGCTGCACGGCGCCACCTTCGTGGTCGAGGCGGAATTCCGCGCCCCGAAGCTCGACCAGCTGCAGCTTCTGGTCGACATCGGCCTGGTGAAGACCGAGCTGCGCCGCGTGCTTGAGCCGCTCGACTACAGCAATCTGGACGAGAACCCGACATTCAAGGGCATCAATACGACCACCGAATACGTGGCGTTCCACATCCATGGCCTGCTCGCCGCTGCCTGCCGCGACGGACGGCTCGGCGAAGGCGGCCGCGCCGTGACCGGGTTGAAGGTCCTGCTGCGCGAAAGCCCGAATGCCTGGGCGGCCTTTGAAGGACCTGTCGCCTGATGCAGCTATCGCTGATCGTGCCTGCACCGCTCGATGCCGTCTCGGGCGGCTACGCCTATGATCGCCGCATCGTCGCCGGCCTGCGCGAGGCAGGCCATACCGTGAAGGTCGTCGAACTCCTGGGCAGCCATCCGCTCGCCGATGAAGCCGCGCGCGATGCCGCCTGCGCCGCGTGGGATGGCTTGCCCGATACGACTCGCCCGATCATCGATGGCCTGGCCTTGCCCGCCTTCGCCGGCATGGAAGACGCATTGACGGCGCGCAACGCCGCTGGCGTTATCCATCATCCGACCGCGCTGGAGACCGGCTTCGGCGAAGCCGACCGTGCCGGATTGCTCGCCATCGAGAAGCGCCTGCTGCCGCGGCTCGCGCGGGTCATCGTCACCAGCGAGACAACCGGCGACCGGCTCGCCGCGGATTTCGGCGTCGAGCCCGAACGCATCAAGGTTGTGGTGCCAGGTACCGACGAGGCGCCACGCAGCCTCGGGTCCGGCGGCCCGACCTGCCGCATCATCTCGGTCGGCACGCTGGTGCCGCGCAAGGGTCATGACGTGTTGCTGCGCGCACTCGCGAGACTGTTCGACCTCGACTGGCAGCTCACCATCGTCGGCTCCCCCGAACGCGATCCGGTGCACGCCAAGACGCTTGCGGCACTCGCCGAGGAACTCGGCATTGCCAACCGCGTGCGCTTCGCCGGGGAGGCGACCGACGCGGCGCTGGAAGCACTCTGGCGCGAGGCAGACATCTTTGCGCTGGCCACACACTGGGAAGGCTACGGGATGGCGGTGGCGGAAGCGCTGAAGCGCGGCCTGCCGGTGGCTGTCACCGCCGGCGGCGCCGCGGGGTCTTTGGTGACGCCAGAGGCGGGCGTGGTCTGCCAGCCCGGCGACCACATCAATCTCTCGAAGGCGCTGCGCCGCCTCATCTTCGATGCCACCTTGCGGCATGACATGGCGGAAGCCGCGTGGCAGGTCGGCCAGACCTTGCCGAGCTGGCAGACGCAGGCGAGGGAATTCGCCCAGGCCCTGGCCGGGTGACGGAACGCTTCGACGCAGACTGGCTCACGCTGCGCGAATCATTCGACCACGCCGCACGCAGCGTTGTGCTGGCGCGGCGATTGGCTGATCGACTTCCCAGGCGGCCCCGCCTGCTCGATCTCGGCGCCGGAACCGGCAGCCTGTTCCGCTTCCTGGCGCCGATCATCGGCCGAGGCCAGGACTGGATCCTGGTCGACGCCGACGCCGCCTTGCTGGACGAAGCATTCGGCCGCACCGCCGCCTGGGCGCGGCGGCAAGGCTTCGCCGCCACCGCGCCGGATGACGCGTTGCTCGTCTCCACGCCGCGCGGGCTGTGGCGGATGCAGGCGCTGACACTCGATCTCGCCACAGTCAAGCTTCCCAAGACGGATGCGGTGCTGTGCAGCGCGCTGCTCGATCTGGTTTCCTCGGCGTGGCTCGGGCGCCTGTTCGACGCGCTGCGCGTCCCGTTCCTCGCCTGCCTGACGGTGGACGGTCGCGAAGCCTGGCAGCCCTATCATCCGAACGACGCACTGGTGCGCGCGGCGTTCCGGCGCGACCAGCGGCGTGACAAGGGGTTCGGGCCGGCGCTCGGCATGGCGGCGCCGTCCGTCGCGCTGAAGGCGCTTGCCGCACGCGGCTTCGTGACGTCATCGGCTCCGACAGATTGGCACGTGCCGCGCACCGCCTTGCGCATGCAGCGTGCGTTGATCGAGGGCACCGCCGATGCCGCGCGCAACGCGAGGCCTCCACAAAGCCGCGCCATCGCGGACTGGCAGGATGCGCGGCTTCGTCAGGCGATGCGGGCGAGGCTTGCCATCCGCATCGGCCACCGCGACATACTGGCGATGCCACCAGGAGGATGACGCCATGCTGCTGGGTGCGATCGCCGACGACTTCACCGGAGCGACCGACCTCGCCTCCATGCTGGTCCGTGGCGGCATGCGCACGGTGCAGTTCATCGGCGTGCCGCACCCGGGAGGGCATGCACCCGACGCCGATGCCGTCGTCGTCGCGCTGAAGTCGCGCACCGCGCCGGTGCGGCAGGCGGTCGAGGAAAGCCTGGCCGCGCTCGACTGGCTGCGCGAGGCCGGCTGCCAGCAGTTCTTCTTCAAGTACTGCTCCACCTTCGACAGCACCGATGCCGGGAATATCGGTCCGGTGGCGGATGCGCTGACCGCGGCACTGGGCTGCGGCTTTGCGCTCGCCTGCCCTGCGTTCCCGGCCAACGCGCGCAGCGTCTACCAGGGCCATCTGTTCGTTGGCGGCACACTGCTGAACGAGAGCGGCATGGAGCACCATCCGCTGACGCCAATGACCGATGCGAACCTGGTCCGCGTGCTGTCGCGGCAGACCGACGGCACGGTCGGCTTGGTGCCGTACGCGACGGTCGAGCATGGGGCGATGGCGATCCGCCAGGCGATGACGGCGCTGAAGGAGCAGGGACGCCGCTACGCCATCGTCGATGCGGTCAGCGATTCCCATCTGCTGGCGATCGGCGAAGCGGCCGAGCATCATGCGCTGATCACTGGCGGTTCCGGCATCGCGATGGGCCTGCCGGCGAATTTCCGCCGCGCGGGCAAGCTGCCGGAGCGGAGCGATGCCGCTTCGCTGCCGATGCTCGCTGGCCATGCCGCCGTGCTGGCTGGTTCCTGTTCGCGCGCGACTCTCGGGCAGGTCGACTTCGCGCGCGAGCACGTGCCAGTGTTGCAACTCGATCCCGTCGCCACGCCTGACGCCGCGCGGATGGTCGCAGCCGCGCGCGACTGGATCACCGACAGGCTTGGTGCCTCCCCCATCGTCATCGCGGCCTCGGCGCCACCGGACAAGGTGGCGGCGCTGCAGCAGCTTCTCGGGCGTGACGCGGCAGGCGCGCTGATCGAACAGACGCTGGCACACATCGCAGAGGATCTCGTCGCGCGTGGCGTGCGACGGCTGGTCGTCGCAGGCGGCGAAACCGCCGGCGCCGTGGTCTCGCGCCTCGGCGTGCGCAGCTTGCGCATCGGCGCGGAGATCGATCCGGGCGTGCCGTGGACCTATGCCGAAGGCGGCACCACACCGCTGCTGCTGTCGCTGAAGTCAGGCAACTTCGGCAGCCGCGACTTCTTCCTCAAGGCCTTCGAGGTGCTGCCATGACCGAGGACGCAACCCGCCATTTGCTGGTGGAACTGGCCGCTTCGCTGTTCGCCCGAGGCTTTTCGGTGGGCAGCGCCGGCAATATCAGCGTCCGCCTTGCCGACGGCTATCTGATCACGCCGACCAACTCGAGCCTGGGACGGCTCGATCCCGCGCGTTTGTCGCGGCTGGATGCCGACTTCCGGCACGTCGGCGGCGACAAGCCGTCGAAGGAAGTGTTCATGCACCGCGCGTTCTACGGCGCGCGGAAGGATGCCGGTGCCGTGGTGCATCTGCATTCCACGATGGCGACCGCGGTTGCCTGTCTGCCGGATGTCGACGCCGCGAATCCGATCCCGCCGCTGACGCCCTATTTCGTCATGCGGGTCGGACGGAGCATGCCGATCGTGGAGTACTACCGGCCCGGCGATCCGGCGATGGAGCCGGCGATCCACGCCGCGGCACGCGATGCGCGCACGGTGCTGCTAGCGAATCATGGTCCGGTGGTGTCGGGCAAGACGCTGACCGATGCGGTCTACGCGGCGGAGGAGCTGGAGGAAGCCGCGAAACTCTATCTCCTGCTGCGCGGCACGACACCGCGCCTGCTGACGCCGTGCCAGGTGGACGATCTTCTCTCGACGTTCGGCTGATGGGTTTCGCTGCGCTCTACCCATCCTACGGGTTACGGGTTACGGGTGCGTAGGTGCGCATTGCGTAGGATGGGTAGAGCGCAGCGAAACCCATCGGGCAAAAAGAAGGGCGCCAGTTGGCGCCCTCAGTGCGTCGGACCCGGCTCCGTTCATGGAGCCGGGATCGGCGGCGTCTCAGTTCATCGACTCGGAGCCATTTGACGGCATCGACTCCGCTGCCGGAGCCGCGGCAGCAGCAGCCTTCCGACGTCCGCCCATCTTGCGCGCAGCCCCCGTCTTGCGCGCAGCCCCCGTCTTGCGCGCAGCCCCCGTCTTGCGTGCAGCCCCCGTCTTGCGTGCCACTGCCTTCTTGCGACCAGCAGTCTTCTTCCGACCGGCCGCCTTCTTCACACCGGCCTTCTTCACGCCAGCCTTGCGACCGGCAGTCTTGCGCACGCCAGCCTTCTTCGGTGCGGCCTTGCGGCCTGCTGCCTTCTTGCGCCCGACGGTCTTGCGGCCTGCTGCCTTCTTCGGCGCAGCCTTCTTGCGGCCGGCTGTCTTCTTCGCCGCAGCCTTCTTGCGGCCGCCGGCGCGCATCGCCAGCGCCTGCGCGCGCGGCAGCTCGGTGGTGGTGGTTTCGTCGTTGCTCACCTGTTGGAACTCCTTCTGGTGTCGTTGGTTGCTCTCGCGCGGTTGACCAACGGCCGCCCATGCAGCCGGTTCCGCACCAGGCCTGCCGCAGCGATCGAACCGTGCAGACAGACCAGCTTCATCGGGCCGGCGATCCGGCGTGGGACTGTGCCTTCCACGCGCGCCAGTGCCGCACATGTCCACAAGCGCGACGAACGGACCTGGCGCATGTTACCTGCTGCGCCGCCGTCTTCGTCGCTTCTGCGATCCCGCATCCGACGTCGATGCTCGATCGGCTGTGCTTCACCTGGACGAGGCTGCGGTCAATGGACCGTCCTTCTGTTGTCGCGTGCAGCGCATCGACTCTTCGCGAATCGGATTCGCGCACACCGAATCCGCTATTCCGCGTCTCGCCCATGCCTGTCAACAAAAAGCAACCGTTTCGTCGCGGTTTCGACGAAAAAACTGCGTGCGCGATGCAATGCGATGCATTGATGTCACAGAAAACCGCCGCGACATCGCTGCCGCGGCGGTCTGTTCAGCGTGTGCGAAGCGCTCAGCGACGCTGATCGATCGGCACGAACAGCACGTTCTCGGGGCCGGTGTAGTTGGCGGTGGGACGGATCAGCTTGTTGTCGACGCGCTGCTCCATGACATGCGCGCCCCAGCCGGAGGTGCGCGCGATCACGAACAGCGGAGTGAACATCGACGTCGGCACGCCGAGCATGTGGTAGGAGATCGCGCTGAACCAGTCGAGGTTGGCGAACATCTTCTTGGCGTCCGCCATGGTCGCCTCGATCCGGTCGGCAATGTCGAACAGCTTCATCGAGCCGGCGGCCTGCGACAGCCGACGCGCCACCTCCTTGATCACTTTGTTCCGCGGATCGGCGATCGTGTAGACGGCATGGCCGAAGCCGATGATCACCTCGCGGTTGGCGACGCGCCGGCGGATGTCGGCTTCCGCCTCGTCGGGATCGGCGTAGCGGCTCTGGATTTCGAACGAGACCTCGTTGGCGCCGCCGTGCTTCGGCCCGCGTAGCGCGCCGATGCCTGCCGTGATCGCCGAGTACATGTCCGCGCCGGTACCAGCGACCACCCGGCAGGTGAAGGTCGAGGCGTTGAACTCATGCTCGGCATAGAGGATCAGCGAGGTGTGCATGGCGCGGACGAACATCTCGCTGGGCGGCTTGCCGTGCAGCAGATGCAGGAAATGCCCGCCGATGCTGTCATCGTCGGTCTCCACGTCGATCCGCTTGCCGTGATGGGCGTAGTGGTACCAATAGAGCAGCGCCGAGCCGAGGCAGGCCATCAGCCGGTCGATGATGTCGCGCGCGCCGGGCTGGTTCTGGTCGTCCTTCTCCGGCAACGCACAGCCAAGCGCCGACACCGCGGTGCGCATCACGTCCATCGGATGCGACGCAGGGGGCAGCGCCTCCAGCACCTGTTTCAGCGAGGCCGGCAGCCCACGCAGCGCATGCAGCTTTGCCTTGTAGCTGACCAGCTCGGCGCGCGTCGGCAGCTTGCCGTGCACCAGCAGGTAGGCGATCTCCTCGAACTCGCAGTGCTCCGCGACATCCAGGATGTCGTAGCCGCAGTAGTGCAGGTCGTTGCCGGTGCGCCCGACGGTGCACAGCGCGGTGTTGCCGGCGGTGACGCCGGACAGGCCGACGCCTTTCTTCGCCCTGTTGGGAATGGCTGCGGTGTCGCTCATGGTTCCGTCCTCCTCAGAAAATCCCCGGTTTGCCGACAGCCAGCGCGCCGGCGGGCAGGGCAACGTTCAATCGGTGCAGCTCATCCGCCTTCAGGCGCGGCAGCTCCTGCGCCGCTTCCAGGAAGCGGTTCGCCTCGCGGGTCGAGATGATGCCGTCGGTCAGCGTGGTGAATTTTGCGACGTAGTCGTCGCGGCCGAATGGCCTGGCGCCGTGCGGATGGGCGTTGGCCACGGCCAGTTCGTCGACGATGCGGCTGCCGTCCTGCAGCAGGATTTCGACGCGGCCGCCGAACGCCTGCTCGCCGGGATCGGTGGAGAGATAGCGGCGCTCCCACTCCGGATCCTCGCGCGTCTCGATCTTCCGCCAGAGCCGCACGGTGTCGGCTCGCGCGGCACGGCGCGGCGCGTAGCTGTCCACGTGGTGCCAGCGTCCGTCCTGCAAGGCGACCGCGAAGATGTACATGATCGAGTGGTCGAGCGTCTCGCGGCTGGCCTTCGGGTCCATCTTCTGCGGGTCGTTGGCGCCGGTGCCGATCACGGCATGCGTGTGGTGGCTGGTGTGGATGGTGATGTTCTCGATCTTCTGCAGGTCGGCGATCTGCTCGCGCATGCGGAAGGCGAGGTCGATCAGCGCCTGCGACTGGTACTCGGCGCTGTGCTGCTTGGTGAAGCTGTCGAGGATGGCGCGCTTCGCTTCGCCCGGCGCGGGCAGCGGTACGCTGTAATGCGCGTCGGGCCCGTCGAGCAGCCAGGCGATAACAGAGTCCTCGCCTTCGTAGATCGGGCTTGGCGCGCCTTCGCCACGCATGACGCGATCCACCGCCTCCACCGCGAGCTTGCCGGCATGCGCCGGCGCGTAGGCCTTCCATGAGCTGATCTCGCCCTTGCGCGACTGACGCGTGGTGCAGCTGACATGCACAGCCTGCTGCACCGCCTGGTAGATCACCTCCTGCTTCAGCCCGAGCAAAGTGCCGATGCCGGCGGCCTGCGCGGGGCAGAGATGGGTGATGTGGTCGATCTTATGCTTGTGAAGCGAGATGGCGCGGACGAGGTCGATGTGGATCTCGTAGCCGGTGGCGATGCCGCGGATCAGGTCGCGGCCGGACTTGCCCATGGTCTGCGCCACCGCGAGGACCGGCGGGATGTTGTCGCCGGGATGCGAGTAGTCGGCGGCGAGGAACGTGTCGTGCATGTCGAGCTCGCGCACCGCGGTGCCGTTCGCCCAGGCAGCCCATTCGGGGCTGACGCGCTTGGCGGGCGCGACGCCGAACACCGTCGCCGCGTCCTTGCGCGGATGCCCCAGCGCCATGTCGCGCGCGGAGACCACCGGATGGCGGTTGATCGCGGCGATCGCCACGGCGGCGTTGTCGATGATGCGGTTGACGATCATGGCCGCGACATCGCGCTCGACCGGGACACGATCGGCGGCGACGGCGGCAATCTTCCAGGCGAGCTGATCCTCGCGCTTCAGGTTGGCCTTGGACGGGTGCACCCTCACGTCGTGCAGGATCATGCGTTTCCTCCGTTCGATAACCCATGGGGCGCTGAACGGCAGGCTTGGCTGGCGTTCGTGCGCGGTTTAGCCTTCGTGCGATCCTTCGTAAGGTGGCGGCTCCGCAACGGCAAGCGCACCGCGCCGCAACTCACTGCCGGGGATACATATATATAGTGTCAGTACCATTCGATCGGGTGATCATCGGCGAGGTGGTCACCAGTGATGCCAGCATCCCGCACGGCTATGTCGCGGTACGGGGCGAGACGATCGCGGCGATTGGCGAAGGCGCACCGCCGCCGGCAGCCGAGATCATCGATCACAGCGGCAAGCTGATCCTGCCAGGTCTGGTGGACGGGCACATGCACACCTCGTCTTCCACCGGCTGGCCCGGCATCGAGACCGCGACGAAGAGCGCGGCAGCGGGTGGCGTGACCACCTGTGTCGACATGCCGTACGACGTGCCGCGCCCGGTGACCGATGCGGCGATCCTCGCCGACAAGATCGGCTGGGTGGAGCGTTCGGCGCATGTCGACATGGCGCTGTACGGCACCATCACGAAGACCGGCGGCATCGGTGCCATCCCCGGTCTGGCGGCGGGCGGCATCTCCGCGTTCAAGCTGTCGACCTATGAGTACGACGCGGTGCGCTTCCCGCGCATCGACCATCCGACCATGCTCGCCGCGTTCCGCGAGATCGCGAAGACCGGGCTGCCGGTCGCGATCCACAATGAGGATCAGGAACTGGTCGAGATGCTGACCGCGCAGGCGCGCGCGGCAGGCCGGACCGAGCCGATCATGCATTGCCGCACGCGCCCGCCGCTGGCTGAGACGATGGCGGACCTCGAGATCTTCGAGATGGCGCTGGAGACCGGCGCGCATGTCCACATCGCGCACTCCTCGCTGGCGCGTGGCTTCGAAATCGCCGAGGCGTTCCGCGGCATGGGCGCTCGGGCGACGGGCGAGGCCTGCATCCAGTATCTCTGCATGACCGAGGACGACATCGTCCGGCTCGCCGGCAAGGGGAAATGCAATCCGCCGTTCCGCACGGCCGACGAAGTGGAACGGATGTGGCAGTGCCTGCAGGCCGACAAGATCGCCTATGTCTCCACCGATCACGCGCCATGGCCGATCGAGCGCAAGATGCTGCCCGACATCTTCGCCAACGGTGCCGGCCTCACCGGGCTGCAAAGCTTCGCGCCGCTGATGTACACACTGCTCGACGAACGCGGGCTGTCGCCGACCCTGATGGCAACCTATTGCGCCGAACGGAGCGCGAAGCTGCACGGGCTGTGGCCGAAGAAGGGCGCGATCCGTCTCGGCTCGGATGCGGATCTCTGCGTGCTGGAACGCGGCGACTTCATCTTCGACGAGGCCACCATCCAGGACCGGCCGGAGATGCGCTGGTCGCCGTACCATGGGCGTAGGATGCGCGCACGCGTTGCGGCGACCTGGCTGCGCGGCACGCTGATCTGGGATGGCGCGACGGTGCTGGCCAAGCCGGGCGGCGGACAGTTCGTCCGTCGGCAGACGCACTGAGCGAGTTGCATCGCCCGCGCAAGCGGCCGGCGCTGCGGCTCGCACTGGCGCTCGCCGCATTCGCCGTGTTCGCCTTCGCGACGGGATGCGTGATCTGGCTGCGCACCCATATCGTGCCACCGGATTGCGAGGATCCCGACACGCTCGCCCTGGTGCGCCAAAGCCTGACCGGACGGTTCAAGCTGCCGCAGAGCGTGACGATAGAGAACATTCACACGCTCGCCGGCGGTTATGTCGCGTTCCGCTTCGTCTGCGAGGCCAGCCTCGGCGGGATCGATCCGCATGCCCTGCCGGAGGGCAGCGTGGTGCCTGGCTCGGTGCACTACGTCAGCCGGTTGACGGCGGATCACCAGAGCCATGAAGTAAGCGTGAGCATCCAACCTGTGCTGATATGGGAGCGCATGCAGTGACCAATCGCAGCATCGTCGTCGCCGCCGCGCAACTGGGACCGATCCAGAAGGCCGAACCGCGGTCGGTCGCCGTCGAGCGCATGGTCCGGCTGATGGAACGCGCACACCGGCGCGGCGTGGAGCTGGTGGTGTTTCCCGAGCTGGCGCTGACCACGTTCTTCCCGCGCCACTACCACGCGGACATCGCCGAGGCGGACCACTGGTTCGAGACGGCGATGCCATCCAATGAGACGGCGCCGCTGCTCGCCGCGGCGCGCAAGTTCGGCATCGGCTTCCATCTCGGCTATGCCGAGATCGTCGAGGAGCCGGACGACACCGGTGTCGTGCGCAGGCGGCGGTTCAATACGGCGATCCTGGTGAACCCGGAAGGCGACATCATGCTGAAGTACCGCAAGGTGCATCTGCCAGGGCATGCGGAGTTCGATCCGCGCCGCACCACGCAGCATCTCGAGAAGCGCTATTTCGAGGTGGGAAACCTGGGATTCCCCGTCATCCGCGCACCGATGGGCGGGGTGCCCGGCATCAACATGGGCATGCTGATCTGCAATGACCGGCGCTGGCCGGAAGCATGGCGCGTGCTCGGGCTGCAAAGCGTGGAGCTGGTACTGCTCGGCTACAACACGCCGAGCCTCAACATGGAGGCGGGCGGTTTCGAGGCGCACCATCTACGCGTGTTCCACTCGCATCTGTCGATCCAGGCGGGCTGCTATCAAAACGCCTGCTTCGCGGTGGCGACGGCGAAGGCGGGCACCGAGGACGGCTGCGAGTTGTTCGGCCATTCGATCATCGTCAATCCGCAGGGCGAGATCATTGCCATGGCGACGAGCTGGGACGACGAGCTGATCACCGCCGACTGCAATCTGGACATGTGCCGGCTCGGCCGAACGACGATCTTCGCCTTCGATAAGCATCGCCGGCCCGAAGCATACACGCGGATCACTGCACAGGTGGGCGCGGTGGAGCCGCCGGTGTGGGTGAAGCGGGCTGCGGAGTAAAGACGAGCGTACACCTCGCCCGCTTGCGGGAGAGGTCGCGTCGCGCCAGCGACGCGGGTGAGGGTGCGGCCGGCCGCACTTGACCCCTCAGCGGCACCCTCACCCGCCGCATTGTACGCGGCGACCTCTCCCGCAAGCGGGCGAGGTGTATACTCAAGCGAGTCGGTTCGAGCCGCTGGCATTAACCGGCTGGTAAGCCGCGGATGGCACCATTCGACGCCAGTGCGTGCGAAAGGGCCTCACGATGAGCGAAGTCCGCGCCGTCGCCAGCAGTGCCGAAGCCCATCTGCCTCCAGAACCGCATCCGGCCCCGAAGCGGGACGACGGCGAGCGGCCTCGCCCGCGTCGCGTGAGGAAACCGCAGACGACCGAAGCGGACACGGCCGAAGCCGAGTCGCACACGCTGGACGTCAGCGCCTGAACTCGCCGTTAGCCTGGAAGTAACCTCGGTTGGAACAGGATGGCGCAGCCGGGCGACAACGTCGCGGCCAGACAGCGGCAAAACGGCGCGAAACCAACACGAGGAGTATCTGCCATGAGTTCGATCAGCGCCGTTGCCGGCGGCAGTGCCGGCTGGGCCACTCAGATCAATCAGGCCGCGAGCCAGGCCGCGAAACACGTCGACCGTGACGGCGATCACGATGGCAACAAGCCTGACACGGTCGCGGAGACCGCCAAGGACACGGGGGCGGCAGCCAAAATGCTGAACATCAAGGCGTGATCGAGCGCATGGCGCTCAGACGGCGACCTGCTCTGACGCCTGCGGATTGAAGACCGAAGGCTGGATCGCAGCCAGTGCGATCCCAGCCGCGGCTTGGCACGGTTCGATCACCGGCACGCCGGCGGCGTCCTCCACGGCGGCGCGATGGTGCGCCATTCCGGTGCAGCCGAGGATGACGGTGCCGGCGCCCGATGCAGCGCACTCGCGTGCGGCGGCGATCAGCCGGGCGCGCGCCGCTTGCGGCTGCAGCAGCGTCTCCATCGTCACGTTCAGTGCGACCTCCGCGACGAGCCGGTCCTCCAGCCCCATCGCGCGCAGTGCCGTCATATGCCGCGCCTTCGAGGCCTCGACGATGGCGATCACGCCGAACCGCTCCGCGCGCGCCACAGCGACCGCCACCGCCGATCGGAACACGCCGAACACGGGCCGCTGCGTCGTCGCGCGGGCCGCCTCGATGCCGGGATCGGAGGCGCAGGCGATCACGTAGGCGTCCGCCAGCTCGCGCTCGATGATGCGGCAGAGCGGCTCCACCACGCCATGCCAGTCCCGCCAGTCGTAGATGGCAGGCGGCCCCTCCGCGAGCGTTGCGACCTCGAAGACAGGCCCGCTGGGCAGGCGGAACGGTGCCAGCGCGGCGGAGATGCCGGCTGAGCAGGCAACCGACGAGTTGGGGTTGACCACCAGAATACGTGCCATGCTGGTAGTCTCGGTCCTCTGGCGGGCGCGATCAAGATGACCGATATGGATCGGCACGCTTCCTCTTTGTTGCAAGGACCAGACCATGGCCCCGATCCACTGGCAGCCGGACCGCACGACACTGCCGCCGCCCTGGCCTGTTCCGTCGCTGCTCACCGCCCTGGGCCGCGGCCTGATGGGACGCTGTCCGGCCTGCGGCAACGGGCGGCTGTTCGACGGCTTCCTGCGCGTGGTGCCGCACTGCGAGAACTGCGGCGCTCCGCTGGGGCTGGCGCGCGCGGACGACGCGCCGCCCTATTTCACCATCCTGATCGTCGGCCATATCGTGATTCCCGCCATGCTGATCATGCAGAAGCTGTACGATCCGCCGACCTGGCTGATGTCGGCGATCTTCGTGCCGCTGACGCTGATCCTGGCGCTCGGGCTGTTGCGCCCGGTCAAGGGTGCCACGGTCGGGCTGATGCTGACCTTCAACATGCTGAAGTCCGACGTCGAAACCGGATGACCAGACCGCCGGACGGCATTGTTGAGGGACATTTGTCCCGCGTGGTGCTGGACGGAGAGGTCCCTTCCACCCTGCCGCCGGCACTGGAGGCCGATCGTGCCCAGGCGGTCGCCGATCTGGCTGCCGAGAATTACTTCGTGCCGCTGACCGTGAAGCCTGGCATGCCGCCACATGGACCGTTCGTGCTGCATCTCGCGGTGCGGGATGGCCGGCTGGTGTTCGACATCCGCCGCGGCAACGAGGCGCGGCTGGCGGTGGTCGGCCTGGCCCTCGGCCCGTTCCGGCGGCTGGTGAAGGACTACCACCTGCTGGTGGACAGCCACATCAAGGCGGTGGAAGAAGGCCGCACGGAGCGCATCCAGGCGATCGACATGGGCCGCCGCGGCATGCACAACGAAGGGGCGGCGCTGATGCGCGAGCGGCTCGCCGGCAAGATCGCCATCGATTTTGCCACGGCGCGGCGGCTGTTCACGCTGGTCTGCGTGCTGCACCAAAGGGTCTGAAGATCATGCGTATCGACGGAGTCGCGTACCGCACCATCTGGATCGATCCGGAAGATGGCTGGTCGGTCCGCATCATCGATCAGACGAAGCTGCCCTGGGCGCTCGATATCGTGCGGCTGACCGATGTGACGCAGGCGGCGCATGCGATCCGCTCCATGCAGGTGCGCGGCGCCCCGCTGATCGGCGCGGCCGCCGCCTACGGGCTGTGCCTCGGCTTGCGGCAGGATCCCTCGTCGGTCGCGTTGGAACGCGACGCGGCGCTGCTGGCGGCCACCCGGCCCACCGCGGTCAATCTGCGCTGGGCGCTGGAGCGGATGCTGACCCGGCTGCGCAACACGCCGGCGGCGGAGCGCGAGCGCATCGCCTATGCCGAGGCCGCCGCGATCGCCGACGAGGACGTGGCGCAGAACGGGGCGATCGGCCGGCACGGGCTCCCGCTGATCGAACAGGCTGCCGCGGGCAAGCCGGACCAACGGGTGAACATCCTGACCCATTGCAACGCCGGCTGGCTGGCGACGGTGGACTGGGGCACCGCCCTTGCGCCGATCTACCTGGCGCATGACGCCGGGATCGATCTGCACGTCTGGGTGGACGAGACGCGGCCGCGCAACCAGGGCGCTGCGCTCACCGCGTGGGAGCTTGGCAAGCACGGCGTCGCGCATACCGTGGTGGCGGACAATGCCGGCGGGCACCTCATGCAGCACGACGAGGTCGACCTGGTGATCGTCGGCACCGACCGGGTGACGCGCATCGGCGACGTCGCCAACAAGATCGGCACCTACCTCAAGGCGCTGGCCGCACGCGACAACGACGTGCCGTTCTGGGTGGCGCTGCCCTCCACCACGATCGACTGGACGGTATCGGACGGCATTGCCGAAATCCCGATCGAGCAGCGCAGCGCAGCCGAGGTGACCGACGTCACCGGCAGGACCGCGGATGGCACGATTGCCACGGTGCGTGTCGCGCCAGCCGACAGCCAGGCAGCCAATCCCGCATTCGACGTGACGCCGGCGCGTCTGGTCACCGGCCTGATCACCGATCGGGGCTGCTGCGACGCGAGCACCGAGGGGCTGCTGTCGCTGTTCCCGGAGCGGCGGTAGGTGTGGTCCTGCTTGCCGCGCGGCTTTGCCAGCGGCATCGTGCTTGCATAGCGATGTCCGGAATAATTGGGGAGACCTCACCATGACCTTGCGCCACCCGCTGTTTGCGGCCGCCTTCGCCCTGCTTGCGGGCGGTGCGTTCGCGCAATCGAACCAGCCGCCATTGCGCACGGCGGTGGACGGCACCTACGCGCCGCATGCGATGCCCAAGCTCGGCGGCGGGTTGGAAGGCTTCCAGATCGACCTGTTCAACGATGTCGCGCGACGCATGCACCGCGGCATCACCATCGACTCCGCCAGCTTCAGCGGCCTGATCCCGGCATTGCAGGCCGGCCGCTACGACTTCCTCGCCGCGCCGACCACGGTGACGCCGGAGCGGGCGCAGGCACTGCTGTTCACCCAGGGCTATATATGGACCGCGTTCCAGTTCGGCATCCGCAAGGGTTCGGCGCCGATCAAGGGCTGGGAGGAACTGAAGGGCAAGGTGGTGGCGGTGAACAAGGGCACGCCGTATGAGTCGCTGTCGAAGCAGATGGGTGAGAAATACGGCTTCACCGTGCAGACCTACGATACCGAGCCGGACGCCGTGCAGGCGGTGGTGTCGGGTCACGCCTATGCCAATCTCGCGGGCAACACGGTGATCAAGTATGCAGCGAGCAAGAACCCGCAATTCGTCGCCGACCTGACGCTGACCGACACCAAGGCCCACTGGGCCGCGCCGTTCCGCAAGGACGAGACCGCGCTGCGCGACGAGATGGAAGACGTGCTGAAATGCATGAAGAAGGACGGCACGATCGCCGGGTTGTCGGAGAAGTGGTTCGGCGCGAAGCCGGCGGCGGATGACCTGGAGAATGTCAGCTTCCCCGGGCATGGCATTCCCACCATGCCGGGCTACGAGCCGAACGCACCTGACCCGGATTGCAGCAAGTACAAGTAGGGCCGGCGCTTGCTCAAGCGTCCGAAAGGCAGATTCACCACAAAGACACGAAGACACGAAGCACCTCTTTGTGTCTTCGTGTCTTCGTGGTGCAACTTGCAATGACCCGCCCCATCGTCGAAGCACGCGCACTGCATAAGCATTTCGGGGCGCTGCATGTGCTGAAGGGCATCGATCTCACGGTTGCCGAACGCGAACTGGTGTTCGTCATCGGCCCCTCCGGCTCCGGCAAGTCCACCCTGCTGCGCTGCCTGAACCGGCTGGAGGAGCCCAGCTCCGGCTCCATCATCGTCGACGGCATCGACCTGCTCGACCGGCACACCGACATCAACCGTGCGCGGCAGCGCATCGGCATGGTGTTCCAGTCGTTCAACCTCTATCCGCACATGACGGCGCTCGGGAATGTCACCCTCGCCCTGCGCAAGGTGGCCGGGAAGCGGCGCCCGGAGGCGGATGCCATCGGCGGCGCGGCGCTGGCGCGCGTCGGGCTCGCCGATCGCGCCGGCCATTACCCGAACCAGCTCTCGGGCGGGCAGCAGCAGCGTGTGGCAATCGCGCGCGCCATCGCGCTCGAGCCGCGCGTAATGCTGTTCGACGAACCCACCAGCGCGCTGGATCCCGAGCTGGTGGGTGGCGTCCTCGCGGTGATGCGCGAGCTGCGCGAGAGCGGCATGACGATGGTCGTGGTGTCGCACGAAATGGGCTTCGCCCGCGCCGCCGCCGACCGCGTGCTGTTCATGGACGAAGGCATCATCGTGGAGCAGGGGCCGCCGGCACAGATCTTCGGCGAGCCGCGCGAGGAGCGCACGCGCGCCTTCATCGGTCAGATTCAGCGGCACTGAATGCCAACGGAACAATGAGTTCCTGGGACCGCTTCGCCGACACGTTCCTCAATGCCGCGGTGATGGCGAAGTACCTGCCGAATATCATCGACGGGTTCTTCCTGACCGTGGGGCTGGCGGCGCTGGTGGTGGTGAGCGGCATCGCCGCCGGCCTGGTCCTGGCGGTGGTGCGCTCACTCGGCGTGCGACCGCTGAACTGGTTGATCATCTTCATCGTCGACCTGTTCCGCGCCTTGCCGCCGCTGGTAGTGATCGTGCTGCTGTATTTCGGCCTGCCCTCGGCCGGCTTCACGCCGACCGCGTTCGGCACCACCTGGGCGAGCCTCAGCTTGGTGCTGATGGCATTCGCCGAGGAGATCTTCTGGGCCGGCATCACCGCCGTGCCGCGCGGCCAGTGGGAGGCGGCGCGTTCCACCGGCCTGACATTCTGGCAGACGCTGAGTTCGGTTGTGCTCCCGCAGGCGATCCGGCTGACCATCCCGCCGCTGACCAACCGCACCATCGCCATCACCAAGGGAACCGCGCTCGGCTCGGTGATCGGCTTGTCGGAGATCCTGTCCCAGGCATCGTCGGCGGTGTCGTTCAGCTTCAATCCGTCGCCACTGACGCTGGGTGCCGCGGCGTACCTGATACTGTTCCTGCCGGTGGTGGTGCTGGGGCGCTGGATCGAGACGCGGTTCGCGTGGCAGCGATGAGTGGCACCCCCACCCCAACCCTCCCCCGCTTCGCGGGAGAGGGGACGTTCTACTCCCTCTCCCGCGAAGCGGGGGAGGATTGGGGTGGGGGCGGCCGACGCTGATGCCATCGTTGCTCGACACCTTCTTCAACACGGGCATCATCGTCGCGGCCTGGCCGATCCTGCTGCAGGGACTGCTGACGACGGCCGGATTGTCGCTGCTGGTGGTGCCGCTGGGCGTGTTCGGCGGCGCGGCGCTCGCAATGCTGTCCACCGTGCGGCATCCCTGGGTGCGCTGGCCGCTGATGGCGTGGGTGGACTTCTTCCGCGCCTTCCCGCCGCTGGTGCTGCTGATCTTCCTGTATGCCGGATTGCCGTTCGCCGGACTGGAACTCGGCGCCTTCGGCTGTGTCGCCATCGGCTTCTTCCTCAACACCGGCGCCTATTACGGCGAGATTCTGCGGGCCGGCATCGAAAGCGTGCCGGCCGGCCAGAGCGAGGCGGCGCGCAGCACCGGTCTGTCGCGTCTGCAGACGATGGCCTATGTCGTACTGCCGCAGGCGGTGCGGAACGTGCTGCCCGATCTGGTGTCCAATACGCTGGAGGTCGTGAAGCTGACCTCGATCGCCAGTGTCGTCGCGCTGCCGGAACTGCTGTATCAGGCGCGCCAGGCGCAGAGCGTCACCTACAATCCGACGCCGATCGTGGCTGCGGCCATCGTGTATTTCCTGCTGCTCTGGCCGGTGGTGCGGCTGCTGAGCCGCCTGGAGAATCGCGCCATCGCGGGGAGACGCTGATGCGTTTGGCATTGCTGCTGGCTCTCGCCCTGCTGTCCGCCTGTGCCGTGCCGCGCCCGCCGCCGGACGCGCATGTGCCGCCATTCGCGCGCATCGCGTACGAGCCGATTTCGCGCAATGCGGTGGTGGCGATCGCGCTGCGCGAATGGCGGCTGTTCGGCTCGCAGGTGGATGACGAACCGCCCGGCAGCTACCGGCCGGCCTCGCCCGAGGACAAGCCGGAGCGGCAGCAAGGACTGTGGCAGCGTGTCGGCGAATACTGGTGGTTGGCGATGAATGCCGACGCACCTGAATCCGCCTGGACCGGCAGGCACGACGCAAACGGCATCGTGTTTCCCGCCAGCGTCGATGGCCAGTACGCCTGGTCGGCGGCGTTCGTCTCCTACGTGATGCGCATCGCCGGCGCGGGCGCCCGATTTCCGTATTCCGCCAGTCATTCGGACTACATCGACATCGCCAAGCAGGTGGCGCTTGGTCAGACCGCCGGCTGGCTGATCAGGGCCGAACGCCCGGAGGCGTATGCGCCGATGCCGGGCGATCTGATCTGCCTCGGCCGCGGCAACGCGCACGATCTGCGCTACGACGACCTGCCGGCCGGGCATTTCCCGGGGCATTGCGACATCGTGGTGGACAACGCAGTGCCCGGACAGATCAGCGTGGTCGGCGGGAATGTCGACGATGCGGTGACGCTGAAGCATGTGCCGGTGACACCGGACGGCAGGCTGGTCGGTCTGGACGGCGTCGGAGTGGACACGCGGTATCCCTGGATGGTGGTGTTGCGGCTGCTGGTGGCCGGGACGCCGGTGTCTTGATGGTACGTTGCCGCGAAGTGGGTGCAGGGCGGCATTGATACCGCCGAGCAGGGGCGATGCCTCGTTGTCGTCATGCGAGCGAATGAGCTTGTAGCGAAACCGGCCAATCGACCCCTGTCATTGCGAGCGACGCGGCAATCTCGCGGGGAACGCCCCCGAGATTGCTTCGCTCCGCTCGCAATGACAGTCGGACGTGAGGCTCGTCGATTGCTTCGCACGTTCGCGTCGTGGGAACGACGAAGACGATCGGACTGACTGACCTGTTGCAGGAAGTGGCAGGACGGAATCGCCACCTCGGGCTTCGGGCGGGCGTCAAGCCGCTGCCCGCCAACTGCTGAGCCTCGTCAGCGTTGCCGCCAGGGCAGGCCTTCCGCCTTCCAGCCGGCCGCGACGCCGCGATGGCCCTGCCCGTCTACCGCGCCCTCGAAGCCATCGGCCACGTTGTAGGCGTGCGGGAAGCCGGCCCGCTGCGCCGCCTGTGCCGCGGCGAAGCTGCGCTGGCCGCTGCGGCAGATGAAGTAGATGTGGTGCTCGGGCGTGAACCCAGCCTCCTTCAACTGGTCGGCGAAGGCGCTGTTGCGTTGCATTGTCGGGTAGACCTGCCACGGGATCAGCACCGCCTGCTTGCCGGCCGATGCCAAATCCGGCACGCCGACGAAGTTCCACTCGGCGTCGGTTCGCACGTCCACCAGTTGCGCCTGCGGCTCCTTCTGCAGGGCTTCCCAGACCCGCGCGGGGGGCACATTCTCAACCATGGCAAGAACTCCGGCTGCATGAGGATCGCGATGACTCAACTCTATCACGGCACGCGTTGGCAGGAGGACATGGCGGCGTCGATCGGTTCTACGCCCCTGATCAAGCTTCGCCGAGCCTCCGAGGCGACCGGGTGCACCATCCTCGGCAAGGCGGAGTTCATGAACCCCGGCGGGTCGGTGAAGGACCGCGCCGGGCTCTACATCATTACCGACGCGGAGAAGCAGGGCGCTCTCAAGCCAGGCGGCACCATCGTCGAAGGAACCGCGGGCAACACCGGCATCGGGCTCACGCTGGTCGGCAATGCGCGCGGCTACCGTTGCATCATCGTGATGCCGGAGACGCAGAGCAAGGAGAAGATCGACTTCCTGCGCATGATCGGCGCCGACCTCCGCCTGGTGCCGGCGAAGCCGTATCGCGATCCCGGCAACTACGTTCACGTCTCGCGGCGGATGGCCGAAGAGACCGGCGCGGTGTGGGCGAACCAGTTCGACAACCTGGCGAACCGCGAGGGCCACAGGGTCAGCACGGGGCCGGAGATCTGGGAGCAGACCGGGGGCAAGGTGGATGCGTTCACCTGCGCCTGCGGCACCGGCGGCACACTGGCCGGCGTGGGCATGGCGCTGAAGCAGCGGAACCCGAAGGTCCGGATCGTGCTGGCCGACCCCGAAGGCAGCGGGCTCTATGGCTGGGTGAAGAACCACGACCTGACCATCGAGGGCAGCTCGATCACCGAAGGCATCGGCAATTCGCGCGTGACAGCCAACCTCGAGGGCGCACCGATCGACGACGCGGAACGCATCCCGGACAGCGAGGCGCTGCGGCACATCTTCGACGTGCTGATCCATGAGGGGCTGTCGGTCGGCACCTCCTCGGGGATCAACATCGCCGCGGCGGTGCGGGTGGCGAAGCAGTTCGGGCCCGGCCACACGGTGGTGACGATCCTGGCCGATGGGGGCTCGCGCTATCAGTCGAAGCTGTTCAACCCGGAGTTCCTGCGCTCGAAGAATTTGCCGGTGCCGAGCTGGCTGGACAGCCCTGCATGACCGCCTACATGAACGTTTATCCGAAGGTCGCGGGCTGACCTCCCGCGACCCCTCGGACCACTGGTTCGGGAGGGACGGACATGGCGACCGAAAGACCGATCGGACACGCGGAATCGCACGCGGCGCTTCCGGTGGTCCGCGCCATCGGGCTTGCTGATGTGTGGGATGCCCTGGCAAGGGGCTGGGATGACTTCGGGGCGACCCGGCTCCATGTGGTGTTTCTCTGCCTCATCTATCCCGTCGTCGGCCTGGTCCTGGGCCGGCTGGCCACCGGCTACGACGCGCTGCCGCTGTTCTTTCCGCTATGCTCCGGCTTCGCCCTGGTCGGACCCTTCGCCGCGATCGGCGTGTACGAGTTGAGCCGCCGGCGCGAGCAGGGACTGGATGTCGCCTGGCGGCATGCCTTCGACGTGCTGCGTTCGCCCGCCATCGGCTCGATCATGTTGCTCGGTGTGTTGCTGGGCGCGATCTTTTTGCTCTGGCTGGAAACCGCGATGGGCATCTATGAGCTGCTGTTCGGCCAGGCTGTGCCGGCGACGGTGGCGGAATTCGCCCGCCAGATCCTCACCACCTCGGCGGGCTGGACTCTCATTGTCGTCGGCAACTTCGTGGGCTTCGTCTTCGCCGTCGTGGTGCTGACGTTGAGCGTGGTGTCGTTTCCGCTTCTGGTCGACTGCGAGGTTGGCCTGTCGGTGGCCGTATGGACCTCGGCGCGCGCGGTGCTGATGAACCCGCACATTATGGCGATCTGGGGGCTCATCGTCGCCGGCCTGCTGGTGATCGGCTCCCTGCCCTTCTTCATCGGGCTCGCCGTGGTGATGCCGCTGCTCGGGCACGCGACGTGGCATCTCTACCGCAAGGTCGTTGCCCACTGACACGCCGGATCGCGATCATCCAAGGCCATCCTGATCCGGCGGGCGGACATCTCTGTCACGCTCTGGCCGATGCGTACGCGGAGGGCGCGCAGTCGGCCGGCCACGCCGTCACGCGCATCGACGTTGCCACGCTGGAGTTTGCCTAGCTGCGCACCAAGGAAGATTTCGAGAGCGGCAAGCTGTCCCCCACGCTGGTACCCGGCCAGGAGGCGATCGCGCAGGCGATCACCTGCTGGTGGTGTATCCGCTCTGGGTTGGCACCATGCCGGCGCTGCTGAAGGCGTTCTTCGAGCAGGTGTTCCGTCCCGGCTTCGCCTTTACTGTGAGCCAGAAGGCATGGTCACGGCCCTTGAAGGGCAAGAGAGCCCGGATCGTCGTGACGATGGGCATGCCGGTGCTGGTCTATCGCTGGTATTTCGGTGCGCATGGGCTGAAGAGCCTGGAGCGCAGCATTCTGAGCTTCTGCGGCATCGGACCAATTCGGGAGAGCCTGTTCGGCATGATAGAGACGGCGAGCGATGTGAAGCGCGACAAGTGGCTGGAGAAGATGCGAAGCTTGGGCGGCGCCGCGCGTTGATAAACAGAAACAGAAGGGGGGTGGAATGGTCACCAGGCTCGTTCTTTGCTTCGACGGCACCTGGAATCGGCCGTCGCAGAACGCCAACCCCGCACAGCGCGTGGAGACCAATGTCGTTCGGTTCTATGATTCGGTGCTGAACGGCGCGCAACCCGACGGATCGGTACAGAAGAAGTGGTACGACACCGGCGTCGGCACCGATTGGTGGGACACAGTGTCAGGCGGCGTCTTCGGTTTCGGGCTCGATCAGAAGATCAGGGACGGCTACCGCTTTCTGGTCGAGAATTACCCGCACCCGGACCCCGGCGATCATGAGTTGTTCATCCTCGGATTCAGCCGCGGCGCATACGAGGCGCGCAGCCTGGTCGGCATGATCCGCAATGTCGGCCTGCTGACGCCGGACAACATCTATCGCCTGAACGACGCCTACGCGCTGTACCGCAACCGGGACAAGAGCGCCGACACCGACCAGGCGCTGGCGTTCCGCGCGAAATACTCCAGAGAGGTCAAGGTGCGCTTCCTCGGGGTCTGGGACACCGTCGGCGCCCTTGGCATCCCGGTCTCGGCGCTGCAATGGCTGAACGCGGCGGAATACGGATTCCACGACACGGAGCTGAGCGGCATCGTGCAGACCGCCGCGCATGCGGTGGCGGTGGACGAGCATCGGATCGATTTCCAGGCCACGCTCTGGAGCGTCATTCCGAAGTCGGGGCAGAGCGTCGAACAACGCTGGTTCCTCGGCGCGCATGGCAATGTCGGTGGCGGCTACGACGACCGGCGCCTGTCCGATCTGACGCTTGCATGGATGCAGAACAAGGCGATCGGCGCCGGGCTGGCGATCGATCCTGGCGCCGGTCCCGCGCTCGGAACCAACAACTATCTCGGGCCGATGCGCGACTCGTATCGGGAGTTTCTCGATGGCGTCTATGCCCAGACGCATCCGGAATATTTCCGTCCGATCGACCTCTCCGCGAGCAGCACGCAGACGGTCGACGCGAGTGTGCTTGCGAGAAAGGCAGCCGATGCGGCTTACCAACCGAGGAACGCCGGGTTTCCTGTCGTAGAGCCACTGGTAGGGTAAAGTGGGTAAGAAGTGCACCCGTCCCGCTCCGTGGGTGAGGGCGCGTCCTCCCAGCGCGGCGACGCTCACCGCCGGCAGCGCGAGATGCGGGAACGTGTCGGCGAGACTGTCCAGCCGATTGGTCAGCAGGGGTCGCTCAGGTTCAGCCTGCCATCGGCGCTCGGCGTGAATCCGGTCAGCCTGGCAGAGACGCCGTCGATGTCCTGAGGCAGCCATGGGAAGATCCACGGCGCCACCGCACCAGGCGAAACGGTCCGGTGCCGTCACTGCTGTTTGGCGAGACCAGCGGCGCCGACCTTCTCGGCGAAGGCCTTTGGGATCACCTCCCGGAACGTCAGCCCCGCCGGGAACTCCGGCCAGGGATTCTGCAGGACGCAGCGTACCGTCATCTCATCGCGTTGCTCCACCGACTTCAGTGGACCCAACAGGTCCTTGGGCGGGCTGGTCTTGCCGTTGATCGCGCCGGGCGCGGCAAGGTTATTGGTGTCGCGCGCGTGGTAGTTGCCGGGGGCCAGCGTTACCGCATCGACGGTGAGGCCGATCTTCATGTCGGCGGCCGACGCGGCAGCGAACTGCATCCGACGGCGGCCCTTGGACACGACGCACCGCCGGGACCACAATGCCCTGACTGAACGTCGAGGCCGCATGCATTTCGATCTGAGACTGTGGCGCATGACAAGCGGTCTGCGCGGACGGATCGCGCTGGCCATTCTGCTCGGCCTGCTGACGCTGGCCATCGGCATCGCCCGTTTCGCCTTCCTCGGCCAGTTCCTCGCCCGGCTGTTCCGTGCGGCACCGACGGCCGAGCTGGTCATCCCGCTTACGGCCACTCTCGCCGCCATCCTGCTGCGCGCCTGGCTCGATCATGTGCGCACCATGATCGCACATCGCACCGCGACACGCGTCCAGGAGGCGCTGCGCGGCCGGCTGTATGACAAGATCGTTGCGCTTGGCCCCGCCTGGTTCGGCGCCGAACGCACCGGCGGCGTGATGCTGTCGATCGTCGACGGCGTGGAGCAGTTGCAGACCTTCTTCGGCCAGTACCTGCCGCAGGTGTCGATCGCCACCTGCGCGCCGCTTGCCATCTTCGCGTTCATGGCATTCTGGGACGTTCCGGTCGCCGCCGTGATGCTCGGTGCCGCGCTGTTCACCCTGGTGGCACCCGCTGTGGTGCATGAGCGCACCGGCCGGGCGTCGCGGGCGCGGCAGCTTGCGTTCAAGGCGTTCGGCGAGGAATTCCTCGACGCGATGCAGGGCCTGCCGACGCTGAAGGCGTTCGGCCAAAGCCGCTCCTACGGGCGGATGCTGGCCGACAAGGCGCGCGCGCTGTCGGACAGCACATTCCTGGTGCTCGGCACCAGCATTCTGACACGCGGCATTACCGACCTGGGCACCGCCTTCGGCGCGGCCGCGGCGCTGGTGCTGGGCGCGTATCGCGTCCGCCATGGCCAGATGAGCCTGGAGGCGCTGCTGATTGTGCTGATGGCCGGCACGGAAATCTTCCGCCCGCTGCGCGAGCTGCGCACGGTGCTCCACCAGGGCCTGACCGGCCAGGCAGCGGCGGCCGGCATCAATGCGTTGCTGGACACACCGGTCACCGCGCCAAGCGCACCCTCACCATCTACAGTCATTCCCGCGCAAGCGGGAACCCAGGGGAAACCGGGCGATGCAACCCTGGGTGCCCGCTTTCGCGGGCATGACGAAACGGAAACGAGCATCGCGTTCGAAGCTGTGGGTTTCGCCTATCCCGGCGGCAGGCGCGCCGCGCATCAGGGGCTGTCCTTCAGCATCGCCGCCGGCGAGCGCGTCGGTGTTGTCGGACCCAGCGGGTCGGGCAAGTCCACCATCGTGCGGCTGCTGTTGCGTCTGCACGATCCGCAGAGCGGCACGGTGCGCATCGGTGGACAGGACCTGCGCGCGCTGGATCCGGATGCGGTGCGCCGGATGATCGCCGTGGTGGCGCAGGACACCTATTTGTTCCACGGCACGATCGAGGAGAACCTGCGTCTCGGCTGCCCCGATGCGAGCGAGGCCGACATCGCCGCCGCCGCGCGCGCCGCCAACGCGCACGACTTCATCGAAACGCTGCCGGACGGCTACCAGACGGTGATCGGCGAGCGTGGCGCACGCCTGTCAGGCGGCCAGCGCCAGCGCATCGCCATCGCCCGCGCCCTGCTGCGCGATGCACCGATCCTGGTGCTGGACGAGGCACTGTCCTCGGTCGATGCAGAGAACGAGGCGGTGATCCAGCAGGCGCTGGAACGCCTGATGGCAGGCCGCACAACGCTGATCCTGGCACATCGCCTGTCCAGCGTGATCAACGCCGACCGCATCCTGGTGCTGCGGGACGGTGCGGTGGCGCAGAGCGGCAGCCACGCGGAGCTGATCGCACAGGACGGCCCGTATCGCCGGCTGATGGGACCGCAACTCGCCGGACGCAGCGATGCGGTGACGCCGCTCGCCGATCTGCCCGCCGATGTGGCGCAGGCGGAAGACACCGGCGTCGTGGTGCGCGATCTCGCGCAGGACGCCGCCGAAGTCGGCTGGCCCGAAACCATCCGCACGCTGCTCGGATTCATCCGTCCCTGGCGGCGACAGCTCGCGGTGACGGTCACCTGCGGCATCGGCCGCGTCGTCGCCTTCATCGGCGTGGGTGTGCTCGGCGCGCTGATCACCGCCGCGGTGCGGGCGAACGCGCCGTCGCTGCTGCTGGTTGTATTGCTGCTTGCGGCGGCGCCGGTTACCGGGCTGCTGCACTGGCTCGAGTCGTTCCTGGCGCACGACATGGCGTACCGCCTGCTGGCCGTGATGCGCGTCGAGCTGTATCGCAAGCTGGATTCGCTGGCGCCGGCCTATCTGCTGAAACGCCGCTCCGGCGATCTGGTCGCGCTGGCCACGCAGGACGTAGAGATGGTTGAATACTTCTACGCCCATACAGTCGCGCCTGCGTTCGTCGCGGTGCTGATTCCGGGGACCGTGCTGGTGGCACTCACGGTGATCGCCTGGCCACTGGCGCTCGCGCTGCTGCCGTTCCTCGCCTATGCGGCGGGCTCGCCTGTGCTGGGCAGGCGGCGCATCGACGGGCTTGCCTCCGCCGCGCGCCGGGCTTTGGGAGAGCTCGGCGCGCATGCAACCGAAACGATCCAGGGCCTGGCCGAGCTGATCGCATTCGAGGCCACGACGCGGCGGCGCGACGAGTTCATGGCGTATGCGCGGCGCTATCAGGCGATGCGGCTTGCTCTGCTGCACGACCTCACGCGGCAGACCGCCGGCCTGGAAGTCGCGACCGGCCTGGGCGGTCTGGCGGTCGCCGCGGTCGGTGCGCCGCTCGTGCTGTATGGCTGGATCGCGCCGACGCTGCTGCCGCTGCTGGTGCTGATCTCGATCGCCGCTTTCCTGCCGGTGTCCGAGATCGCGCAGGTGGGGCGGCAGCTCGCCGATACGATCGCATCGACACGGCGGCTGCATGTGGTGCACTCGGAACCGGTGCTGATCACCGACGGGCCGCACGTTCCGGCCGCGCCGCGTGGCGGTTCGACCGTGCGGTTCGAGCATGTGCGCTTCACCTATCCGGGCCGGCAGCGTCCCGCTCTGGCGGATGTCGACTTCGACGTACCGGCCGGTGCAACGGTGGCGCTTGTGGGACCGTCCGGTGCCGGCAAGACCACCGTTGCCAATCTGCTGCTGCGCTTCTGGGATCCTGATCAGGGCGCGATCCGATTGGACGGCGTCGATTTGCGTGAGCTGACGTTGGACGGGCTGCGCGGCCGCATCGCGTTGGTGGCGCAGGACACGTATCTGTTCAACGACACGCTGGAGGCGAATGTCCGGCTCGCCAAGCCGGATGCCACGCGCGAGGAGATCGAGACCGCGCTGCGTCAAGCCGCGCTGGCGGAATTCGTGGCCGGTCTGCCGGAAGGCTTGCAGACCCGCGTGGGAGAGCGTGGCGTGCAGCTTTCCGGCGGGCAGCGCCAGCGCATCGCCATCGCGCGCGCATTCCTGAAGGACGCGCCGATCCTGGTGCTGGACGAAGCGACCTCGCATCTCGATACGATCAGCGAGCAGCTTGTGCGGTCAGCACTCGATGCACTGATGGTGAACCGCACTACGATCGTGGTGGCGCACCGGCTGTCCACCATCCAGGCCGCCGACGTCATCCTGGTGCTGCACGCCGGCCGCGTGATCGAGGCCGGCACGCACGCCGAACTCTCCGCGCGTCGCGGCTTCTATGCGCGTCTGGTCGAGCACCAGATGGCCGGCGTGGCGGAGCGTCAGGCGGCAAACTAGGAGGGAGCACATGCAGACGGTTCAGGTGACCCGCCGACTGGCGCTATAGCCGGTTCAGGGTGACCGGAATCGCGAGCGATCCTCGCGAGTCGTGATGGGTTTCGCTGCGCTCAACCCATCCTACAGTCTCCGGCGTAGCAGCGTAGGATGGGTTGAGCAGAGCGAAACCCATCATTCCGGCGGGATTCCAGTTATGCTGAATATGCTCTAACGGGCACGGCCGCGGCGTTGACCGGTGCGATTGCGCACGGCTCGGCGGCGGCGCACGCTCTGGCGACGTGCCGCAACCGCCAGGCATTCTGGCACGTGGCGCAGGCGTTCCTGACCATGCCCGCACCGCCCGCGACATGACCGGTGGTGCAGACGATCACTGGCGATTTTTCAACATCATGCCGGGATATCGACCAGTCAGGTCGCGCATCGCCGGATCAGATAATGCCCAATAGCGCTGGGGGTGACTCATACCAGCGGGCTTCTGCCCCTCCACGTCATGGCAGGCGCAGGCCCGCCATCCACGACTTTCTTGTGTCTCAACGAAGTCGTGGATGCCGGGGCCACGCGGCGGCATGACGAGAGAAATGGCGATACCTCACATAAGGTGAATCCCCTCTGCCGCCGCGACCACATTGACCGCCTCGGAGCCGCCAGTCGTCAGCAGCCACGCGGTCTCTGCCGCGCAAAGCATGCACAGCAGCGCAATGCCCAGCAGGCCACCGCCGAACTGTCGGTTGGCAACTTCAGTCCGACTCGCTGCAAGCTCGTGCCATACCGTCCGCGCTTCGCTCATGTCCGCGTTTCCTCCGCCCCTGCGCACGGCAAAGCTTCACCGGCGTCTATGCAGACAATCTACGACACCAGCCTGTCGACCAATTATGAACTGGCTCACATTGACGAAGTTGTTATCCGAGGCCAGCGAGTTCCCGCCATTCCACCTCGGTGACAGTGCGCACGCCCAGCTCCGTCGCCTTGCGCGCCTTCGACCCGGCATCGGCACCGACCACCACGAGGTCGGTCTTCTTCGAGACGCTATCTGTGACTTTCGCGCCCAGCGCCTCAGCGCGCGCCTTCGCCTCGGGGCGGGTCATGGTCTCGAGCGTGCCGGTGAACACCACGGTCTTGCCGGCAAGCTCGCTGTCGGCCGCTTCGGCCCGCGCCGCATCCTCGATCGTCAGCTCGGCCGCCAGCTCGTCCAGCAGCTCGACATTGCGCTTCTCCGCGAAGAAGTCGGCCAGCTCCCCGGCGATCGCGGGGCCGATGCCGACGATGCTGTCCAGCTCCGCACGCGCCTCGGAGCCCGGTTCGGTAGCGGCCAGCATTTCGCTCCGCCAGTTGGCAAAGCTGCCGTGGTGACGGGCGAGCAGTCTGGCATTCGATTCGCCGATGCGGCGGATGCCGAGCGCGTAGATGAAGCGGGCGAGTGGGATGTGCCTGCGTGCCTCGATCGCGCGCGCCAGGTTGCGCGCCGACACCTTGCCCCAGCCTTCGCGCTCGGCAATCTCCGCCTCGCGCGCGGGCAGGCGGAACAAGTCGGCCGGGCTGTGCAGCCAGCCCTCCTCGTAGAATTCGCGGATGGTCTTTTCGCCAAGCCCGTCGATGTCGAAGGCCGGGCGCGAAACGAAGTGGATCAGCCGCTCCACCCGCTGTGCCGCACAGATCAATCCCCCGGTGCAGCGCCGCACCGCCTCGCCGGGCGGACGCACCGCATGGCTGCCGCAGACGGGACACACGTCCGGGAACACATACGGCTTCGCGTCCTTGGGACGACGTTCCACCACCACCGAGACGATCTGCGGAATCACGTCGCCGGCGCGCTGCAGCACAACGGTATCACCGATGCGGATGTCCTTGCGCGCGATCTCGTCCTCGTTGTGCAGCGTGGCCCGCTGCACAAGAACGCCGCCGACATTCACCGGCAGCAGCTCCGCCACCGGCGTCAGCGCGCCGGTGCGACCGACCTGGATGTGGATGCCCTGCAGCACGGTCATCGCCTGCTCGGCGGGAAACTTCCAGGCAATCGCCCAGCGCGGCGCGCGGCCGACGAAGCCGAGCCGGCGTTGCAGCGCCAGGTCGTCGATCTTGTAGACCACGCCATCGATGTCGTAGCCGAGGCCCGAGCGTTCGGCGGCGATCTCGACCTGGAAGTCGGCGGCCTCGGCCTCGCTCTTCAGGTGGCGTGACAGTGGATTCACCTGAAATCCCCAGTCGCGCAGGCGTTGCAGATAATGCCAGTGGGTATCCGCCACCGGCTCGCGCGATTCGCCCTGGGCATAGGCGAACAGCGAGAGTGGCCTTTCCGCGGTGATGCGCGCATCGAGCTGGCGCAGGCTGCCGGCCGCGGCATTGCGCGGATTGGCGAACACCTTCTGGTCCGCCTTCGCCTGCGCCTCGTTCAGCTTGAGGAAATCCGCCTTGGTCATGAACACTTCGCCGCGGATCTCGACCAGCTCCGGAGCATGACCCTTCAACCTGTCGGGCACCGATTCCATGGTGCGCAGATTGGCCGTGACGTCCTCACCTTCCATGCCATCGCCGCGCGTCGCGCCACGCACAAAGCGGCCGTGCTCATAGGTCAGGTTGATCGACAGCCCGTCGATCTTCGGCTCGGCGACGAAGGCAAGCGGTGCGTCCGCGGCGAGGCCGACGAAGCGGCGTGCGCGCGCGCAGAATTCGACGAATTCTTCCGCGCTCATCGCATTGTCGAGCGACAGCATCGGCACGCGGTGCCGCACCTTGGCAAAGCCGGTTTCCGGCGCGCCGCCAATGCGGTTGGACGGCGAATCCGCGCGGATCAGCTGCGGGAAGCGCGCCTCGATCGCGGCGTTGCGCCGGCGCAGCGCATCGTAATCCGCGTCGCTGATCTCCGGCGCGTCCTGCTGATAGTAGAGACGATCGTGATGCGCGATCTCGCGCGCCAGAGCGGCAAGCTCCGCCGCCGCCTCCTGCTCGGTCAGCTCCTCGACCGCGGCCGGCGCCGCCGCTGCAACTTTGCGCGGCGCCCGGCTCACGCCGTGGCTCCCAACAGATCGTCGGCCGCGGCGCGGGCCGCTTCGGTGACGGTCTCGCCGGCCAGCATGCGAGCGATCTCCTCGCGCCGCGCCAGCGCGTCGAGCTGGTCCACCAGCGTCGCGGCACGGCCGCGCGTGGCCAGCTTCGAGACGCGAAGATGCGCACTGCCGCGTGCCGCCACCTGCGGGCTGTGAGTCACCACCAGCACCTGAACACGCTCCGCCACCCGGGTCAGCCGTTCGCCGACCGCCGCCGCAGTGGCTCCGCCGACATCGGCGTCCACCTCGTCGAACACCAGGGTTGGCACGGGCGAACCGGATGACATCACGACCTTCAGTGCAAGCATCAGCCGCGACAGCTCCCCGCCGGAGGCGATCCGACCCAGCGGGGCCAACTCCTGCCCCGGGTTGGTGGCGATCAGGAAGCGCACCAGATCCGCGCCACCCGGTCCCCAGTCGACCTCCGCCAGCGCGGCCACTTCGGCGTGAAAGCGCGCCTTGTTCAGCCTGAGCGGCGGCAGTTCCTTGGCCACCGCGCGGTCCAGCCTGGTCGCGGCGGCCCGGCGTGCCGTCCCTAGCAAGGCAGCGCTTGCCTTATAAGACTCGCGCCCACGATGGACCGCCTGCTCCAGCGCAGCCACTTCTGCCGCCCCGGTATCCAGCGCGGCCAGCCGCGCGCACAGCGCATCGAGCAGCGCCGGCAGCTTCGGCACGGTGACGGCATGCTTTCGCGCGACCGCACGCAACGCGAACAACCGCTCCTCTGACTGCTCCAGCAGGCGCGGATCGACATCGGCATCGGCCGCCATCCTGGTCAGCAGGCTCTCCGCTTCGGCCAGCGCCTCCTCGGCACGCTCCAGCGCAGCGAGGGCGGGCGCAGCCGGATTGGCGGCATCCGGCTGGTTCGGCGCGACCAGTCGCTGCAACGTGCGTGATGCGGCGCGCAACGACGCGGCCGGGCCGGTGCTGCGCCGGTCGCGCGGAGCAAGCTCGGCAAGCGCCGCCGCGATCGCCTCGACCCGCCGCTCGCCTTGCTGCAACCGCTGCCGCTCATTCGCCAGCCGCTCGTCCTCGCCCTCCTGTGGAGCCAGAGCGGCCAGCTCCTCCACCGCGTGACGCAGCCACTCCTCGTCGCGCTCCGCCTCGGCGATCGCCTCGCGCGCGGCCTCCAGCGCTGCCAGCGCGCCGCGCCACTCGCGCCACGCCGCCGCGGTCGCATCACGCAGCGGCTGTGGCATGCCGAACGCGTCGAGCAAAGCGACGTGGCTTGCCGGATCGGCCAGGCCGATCTGCTCGTGCTGGCCCTGCACTTCCACCAGCAGGGCCCCGGCACGCCGCAGCAGCGCGACACCAACCGGCTGGTCGTTGATGAAGGCGCGTGACCGTCCGTCCTTCGTCAGCACGCGGCGGAGCACGACCTCGTCTTCCGCCTCCAACCCCTGCTCCGCCAGCAGAGCGGAAATCGGGTGGCCCGCCGGCGGTGCAAAGGATGCGCTCACGCTCGCCTGTTCGGCGCCTGGACGCACCAATCCAGCCTCCGCCCGGGCGCCCAGCGCAAGACCGAGGCTGTCGAGCAGGATCGACTTGCCCGCGCCGGTCTCCCCGGTCAGCACCGTCAACCCGGCGCCGAACGACAGGTCCAGCCGCTCGATCAGCACCACGTCGCGGATGGAGAGGGCGCTAAGCATGCGGCGGCCCCTGCTGCCGCATTCGATCAGAAGATCGAATGCCAGGTGCGGGAGAAGAAGCCGCGCTCATCCTGCCTGCGCGGCGGCCCCGCCTGCTGCACCAGACCACCGTCGAACAGGTTGTTATAGCTGTCCTCGTACCACTGGCTACCGGGATAGTTGTACCCGAGCACGGAAGCCGTCTTCTTCGCCTGATCGCGCAGACCGAGGAGCAGGTAGATCTCGGTCAGCCGGTGCAGCGCCTCCGGCACGTGGTTGGTGGTCTGGTAGTCGTCCACCACGCGCTGGAACCGGCCGATCGCCGCCTCATACAGATGCTGGCTCTCGTACCAGCGGCCGATCTCCATCTCCTTGCCGGCCAGGTGGTCGCGGCACAGATCGATCTTCAGCCGCGCGTCGCGGGCATAGGCGCTGTCGGGGAAGCGGTTCACCACCTCCTGCAGCGCGTTCATCGCCAGCTCGGTGCCCCGCTGGTCGCGCTGGATGTCGGCGATCTGCTCATAGTAGCTGAGCGCGCGCAGATAGTACGCGTAGGCAACGTCGCGATGCGTCGGATGGAGCTGGATGAAGCGGTCCAGCGTGCCGATCGCATCGGTATAGTGGTTCTGCAGATACTGCGTGTAGCCCTGCATGAGCTGCGCATTCACCGCCCAGGTCGAATACGGGTAGTTCTGCTCCACCAGGTTGAACTGATCGGTGGCGGAGGCGAAGCGGCGGGCATTCAGCGCGTCAACACCGTTGTTGTACAGATCTTCGACCGGAGCCGAGGGGGCGTTACTGTTGGCCTCCTCGTCCTTGGAGCTGCCGCAACCGGCAAGCACGGGAAGCAATGCAACCAGGCTGAGCACGAAACGGCGCAGCGCGTGGCGCGAGTTCGGGTGAATCGGTTCCATCGCGCCACTTATACCATGTCGTGCCGTGACGCGAAGCGGCCGCTTCAGCCGGAATGATGGGTATCGCTCCGCTCGACCCATCCTACGCCGCTCCGCCGCAACAACCTGTAGGATGGGTCGAGCGCAGCGATACCCATCACGACGGGCGAGGTGTGCTGAAGCCGCCGAGGGCGGTCAGGCAGCTTCGGCTGCGAGAGGTTCCGCCGAGATCTCCCGCCATGCCGCCGCATCGCTGAACAAGCCACGCAGCAGCCGGTTGTTCAGCGCGTGGCCGGAACGATGAGCGATGAACCGCCCGCACAGCGGGCCGCCGGCAAGTGCCAGGTCGCCCACGGCGTCCAGCAACTTGTGGCGGGCGAACTCGTCCCGCATGCGCAACCCGGCCGGATTCAGCACGCGCGCCTGATCGACCACGACGGCATTGTCCAGACTGCCGCCCCGGGCGTAGCCGGCGGCGCGCATCTGGTCGATTTCCTCGGCGAGCGTGAACGTGCGGGCACGCGCCAACTCGTGGCGGAAGCTCTCCGGCGTCAGGCCAAGCGAAAGTGCCTGGCGGCCGATCGCCGCCGCAGCGAAATCGATGGACAGCGCCATATCGAGGCCGGTGCTGCCGGGCTTCGCCGGTCGAAGCTCGGCGAAGGCATCGCCGTCGCTGACGCGGACCGGGCGGCGCACCTGGATCACCGACCGTGGCGCATCCTGTTCGATGCTTCCGGCGCAATCGAGCAGGAACAGAAATGGCGCGGCAGACCCGTCGAGAATTGGCAGCTCTGGGCCATCGACCTCGATCAGCACGTTGTCGATCGCGCTCCCGACGAGCGCAGCCATCAGGTGCTCGACCGTGCCGATCCGGGCGATCCCGTCAGCAAGCCCGAGCACGGTGGCAAGCCTGGTATCCACGACGTGGTCGAAGCGCGCCGGGATACCGATGCCAAGATCGGTGCGACGGAAGATGATGCCGTGTCCCGGCTGCGCCGGCCGCAAGGTCAGGTTGGCGCGCAGTCCGGAATGCAGCCCGACGCCGACGCACCCGATCGGCGCTTTCAGCGTCCGTTGACGCCACGCGGTGAGCTCGGGGACCAGGTTCAGCGGCAGACCGTCCATGCGCCTCGTCTCGTGTCACTCGAGGCACCCGGAACTGGTGGGCGCCACAGCCGAGCGCAAGCTAGTTGCCCGCCACCGAGCTTGGCCAGTCAATGTTTGTTTCTGAGTGTTTCTCTGTAAACCATTGATCCTATGGATTTTTCACGAATAGGAGTGTAACCGGCTTCAGGATGACTGGCGCCGCAGGAATGCCGGGATATCGAGTCCCGTCACTTCCTCCGCCGCGGTCTGCCGCACCGAGGCGCGCGGCGGCTCGGCGCGCGCCTCGTGGACCACCGGTTCGGCCCTGACTTGTGCCGGTCCGGACGGCGCGGCCGAAGGTTGATGCCGCCGCCGGAATGCCCCCGTCACCGTGCTGAACAGGCTGGGGCGGGACAACTCGGCTGCCGGCTGGACCCGCGCGGTTGCGGCGACCGGGCGCGATGGCTCCGCGAACAGGCTCGCCCCGGATGAGCCGGGCCGAGGCGCCGCCTGCTGCGTCGACGCGGGGGCGACGCACAGGGCCTGCACGGTCGCGGACACACTCTGCACCGGCGTGACGACGGCGGCGTGCGCGTGTGTGCCCGGCTGGAAGTCGACCACGGCCAGCGCCTCCATCATCGACGCGGTCGCCGGCAGCGCATCCCCCACGGCGACGACCTGTGGCGCGGCATGTCGCAATGCGTGGGCGGCCATCATCGATGCGGGGGCGGGGCTGGCGCCGGCCGGCATCGCCAGGGCGAGACCCGACCCGGCCGTCGCCTGCATGGGCAGCGGGATCGGCGCAGGCGCCGGCATCGCGCCGCCGCCCACCGCGACCAGGCGCGGACGCTCTCGCTCGGTCTGTGCCGGCGAGTCGATGCCGGTGGCGACGACCGAGACGCGGATGCGCCCCTGCAGTTCAGGGTCGATCGCCGAGCCGAAGATGATGTTCGCCTCCTCGTCGACTTCCTCGCGGATGCGATTCGCCGCCTGGTCCACCTCGAACAGCGTCAGGTCGTCGCCGCCGGTGATATTGATCAGCAGGCCGCGCGCACCGGCCATCGAGGTGTCTTCCAGCAGCGGATTGCTGATCGCCGCCTCGGAGGCGCGGATGGCGCGATTCTCGCCCTCTGCCTCGCCGGTGCCCATCATCGCCTTGCCCATCTCCGCCATCACCGTGCGGATATCGGCAAAGTCCAGGTTCACTAGGCCGGGCGCCATCATCAGGTCGGTCACGCCGCGCACGCCCATGTACAGCACCTGGTCGGCCATCTTGAACGCGTCCTTCCAGGTGGTGCGCTCATTGGCCATGCGGAAGAGATTCTGGTTGGGTATCACGATCAGCGTGTCGACGAACTGCTGCAGCTCCTCGATCCCCTGATCGGCACAGCGCGCACGGCGGATGCCCTCGAAGCCAAACGGCTTGGTCACCACGCCGACGGTCAGGATGTTGCGCTCACGCGCCATGCGCGCGATCACCGGCGCCGCGCCGGTACCGGTGCCGCCGCCCATGCCGGCAGTGATGAACAGCATGTGCGCGCCGTCGAGGTGGCGATACAGCTCGTCCGCCGCCTCCTCGGCCGCTGCCTTGCCGATCTCCGGCTTCGCGCCGGCGCCAAGGCCCTGCGTGATGTTCGGACCGAGCTGGATGCGCCGGTCCGCGCGACTGTGCATGAGCTGCTGCGCGTCGGTGTTGGCGACGACGAACTCCACGCCCTGCAGGTTCGCCGCGATCATGTTGTCGACCGCATTGGTGCCGCCGCCGCCGACGCCGATGACGGTGATGCGCGGGCTGAAGTCGGTAGTCGGGGTCGGTGGAATGGTGAGATTCAGAGTCATAGCGACTTCTCCCCCAGTCGTGTCGAGTCGTTGAAGCGGTTGTTACGCCAGATGTTTCGATTCGCGCCCTGCATCAGACGCGCTCTTTCAAAAAATTGACGATCCGGCGGATGAAGCCCGCTGGGCGTTCGGCTTGCAGGTCGACGTCCTGCATGGTGCGTCCCTCGCCGGACGCCCAGGCCAGCAGGCCGGCGGCGGTGGCGAAGGCGGGGCCGGATGCCGAGTCGGGCAGGCCGCGCAATGCAATGGGACGACCAAGGCGCACCTGCTTGTTCAGAATGCGTCCCGCCATTTCGCGCACGCCGGCGAGCTGGCAGGCACCACCGGTCAGCACCACGCGTGTGCCGGCTGCGCGGGTGAGGCCGGAGCTGTCGAGCCGCTCCTTCACCATCTCGAAAGTCTCTTCCAGCCGCGGGCGAATGATGCTCACCACCATGCTGCGCGGCACCTTCGCGATCTGGTGCTCCTCCTCGCCGACCAGCGGCACCGGCAGCATCTCGCGCTCATCGTCGGGGCAGGACTGCACGTTGCCGTAGAGGGTCTTCAGCCGCTCCGCATGCGCGACCGGCGTCGACAGCAGCCGGGCGAGATCGTTGGTGACATGCACGCCACCGATCGGAAGCTGCGCGGTGTGCAGCAACTGGCCTTCGGCGAACACCGCCATTCCAGTGGTGCCGCCGCCCATGTCGACGACGGTGGCGCCGAGTTCGCGTTCATCGGCCACCAGTGTCGCGAGGCCGGCGGCCATCGGCGCGGATACCAGTTCGCCGATATCGAGGTCGCAGCGTGCGATGCAGGCGCCCAACGAACGCAGCGCCGTCGAGGCGGCGTCGATGATATGCAGCCGGGCGGTGAGCTCCTCGCAGAACAGGCCGCGCGGATCCGCCACCCGATCGGTTTGGTCCACCGAGAATGCCAGCGGCAAAGCGTGGATCGGCTCGCGCCCTTCGGCGGCGGCACGCGCCCTGCCCTCGTTCACCACGCGGCGGATGTCATGCTCTTCCACCGCGCGGCCGCCGACCGGCCATTGCACGTTGAACAGGCGCGATTCCGGCTGGCCGCAGGTGAGGTTGACGGTGACGGAGCGAAGCCGTGTGTCCGCCATGTCCTCGGCCTGGCCGACCGAGGCGCGAATCGCACGCTCGGCTGCTTCGAGATCGACGATGCCGCCGCCGCGCACGCCGCGGCCCTTCTGCCAGCCGAAGCCAAGAACGCGCAGCGTTCCGTCGGTTTCCGTGCGGCCGATCAGGCAGGCAATCTTTGTGGTGCCGATATCCAGCACGCCGAACGGCCCGGTGCGCCCATGCCGCGGACGCGCGGGTTCGTCCGGCCCGGTCGGCGGAGGCGGCAGCACGCGACGCGACATGTCGTTCATCGTGGTGCTCCGGTCACGTGGGCTTTTTCGGCGGTGGCGTGGCGGCGGTGTCGGTGTGCGGATCAGGCTTCGGGCGCAGCACCAGCCGGTCGGCGAGGCGCAGGTCGATGGCGGCGAGCGGGCGATCGAGCAGCGAATGCTCCTGCTGGAGCTGCGCCAGCCGATCGAGCGCGGGGATCTCGTGCCCCTCCGGCAACAGCACATCGGCGCCGTTGTTGAGGTGCAGGTTCCAGCGCCGCTCAGCGACCCGCACCGCGGCGACGACGCGCCTCTGCAGGTCGGGCCGTTCGGTCAGCGCGTCGATCAGCATCGCCGCGGCGACGGGCGCGCCGAGTCCGACCACGAGCGGGAGCTGGCGGAATTCGGCGATGTTCTGGTTCGCGACCAGCTGGCCGCTTCGGTCGATCAGCACGAACTTGCCCTGGTTCTGCCAGATGGCGAACGGGCGACGTTCCTGCAGAAAGACGACGACGGTGCCGGGCAGGCGTCGCTCGACCGTGGCGTGCTCGACCCAGGACAGGGTCTCCACGCGCTGGCGCGCCATTTCCACGGAGAAGCCGAGAATCGGATCGCCCATGGTCACACCGAGTGCCGCGCGCAGCAGCGGTTCGGGCGTATTGGCGCGGCCTTCGATCACCACGTCGGTGACGCGCAGGCCGGCGAAGGCGGTGGCGCCGCCGAAGCGTTCGCGCAGCGTGGCGAGCGTGCCGCCAGGTGAGGCCGAGTGCACGGCGATCACCCCAAGCAGAATCACCAGTACCGTGAAGGCAACCCAGCCCGCGGGGCGCAGCAGGTGCTTCTGCCGGCGCAACAGCAGCTTCCACCGGCCAGGCCGGTCGTTGATCGAATTGCGCGGGCTGCGGATCACGCGCGGCATGTCGCGTTCTCCACCATCCAGGCGCAGAGCTCAGGGAAGCTCATGCCGAGATGTGCTGCCTGCTCGGGCAGTAAAGATGTGGGCGTGAGGCCGGGCTGCGTGTTGATCTCGAGCAGAACGAGTCGGCCGGGTTCGCCCGATGTGTCGTCGTAGCGGAAGTCGGCGCGCGTCGCGCCGCGGCAGCCGAGCGCACGATGCGCGGCGAGTGCGACATCGAGTGCGCGGTCGTACATGTCGGGGTGCACGCGCGCCGGGATAATGTGGCGCGAGCCGCGGTCGGCGTATTTTGATTCGTAGTCGTAGAACACGCCGGCTTCGGCGATGATCTCGGTCACCGCGAGAGCGCGGTCCCCCATCACGCCGACGGTGAGCTCGCGGCCGGGGATGTATTCCTCGACCAGCGCGGACTTGCCATAGCGCCAGGCGCGGGCGACTTCGGCACGGCGGTTGTCGCCGCGCTTGATGATCTCGACGCCAACCGACGAGCCTTCGTTCATCGGCTTTACCACGTACGGCAGAGGCAACGGATCGGCGGCTGCCAGTTCGTCCGTCGGCACGACGCGGCCGCGCGCGATCGGCAGGCCGGCTGCGGCGAACACCGCCTTGGCCGCGACCTTGTCCATGGCGAGCGCAGAGGCGCGCACGCCGGAATGCGTGTAGGGGATGGCGAGCCAGTCGAGCACGCCCTGGATCGCACCATCCTCGCCGAAGCGGCCATGCAGCGCGTTGAACACTGCGTCCGGCCGTGGGCTGAGCGCGGTGATGATGGCGGTGAGGTCTTCACCCACCTCGATCGGGGTCACTTCGAAGCCGGCTTCGCGCAGAGCGATGATCACCTGCTCCCCACTGGAGAGACTGACCTCGCGTTCGGCGGAGATGCCGCCGTAGAGTACCGCGACACGGGTCATGGTAGGGACCGACACAATACGTCATACCCGGGCTTGACCTGGGTATCTGCACCAGCAGCGGTGCCGCGATGGATGGCCGGGTCAAGCCCCATAGGCATCAGGATAAGGGCGTCGGCGGGGAGTACTTTGGCTGGAGGCACCGTTCCCTCCACGTCATGGCCGGGCTTGGCCCGGCCATCCATCGCGGCAGCGGTGCTTGGACGGATGCCCGGGTCAAGCCCGGGCATGACGGGGGAGAGGACGTTCGCCTCCACACAGGCCCTTATCCTGATGCCTATGGGGTCAAGCCCTGCCATGACGGTGAAGCGTGTCATCTCACTGCCTCCGGCTTGCCGGCGGGGATGCCGATGCGATGGATTTCCCATTCGAGGGTGACGCCCGTTGCGGCGTGCACGCGGCGACGCACTTCCTCGCCGAGACCTTCGAGATCGGCAGCCGTGGCCGTTCCGGTGTTGATCAGGAAGTTGCAGTGCTTCTCCGAGACCTGTGCGGCGCCGCGGGTCATGCCGCGACATCCCGCGGCATCGATCAGCTCCCATGCCTTCATGTCGGGCGGGTTGCGGAAGGTGGAACCGCCGGTGCGCGCTCGCACGGGCTGCGAGGCTTCGCGCGCCGCACGGATCTCCGCCATGCGCGCGGCAATCGCCGCCGGCGCGCCGTGTTGCGCACGCAGCCGTGCACGGATGACGACAGCGCCATGTGGCAGACGCGAGTGGCGATAGGCGTACGCAAGATCGGCAGCGGAGAGGCGGCATTGCTCGCCGCTGCGCGTGACGATCTCGGCCCAGTCGAGACAGGGAGCGATGTCGCCGCCATAGGCGCCGCCGTTCATCACCACCGCGCCACCGATGCTGCCGGGAATGCCCGAGAGGAATTCCAGGCCGGTAAGCCCGGCAGCGGCGGCATGCTCGGCCACGGTCACGTCGAGCGCGGCAGCGCCGGCGATGACGCCGTTGGGTTCGACAGTGATCGCGCCGAAGCCACGGGCGAGACGGATCACCACGCCAGGCAGCCCGCCATCACGGATGATGAGGTTCGAGCAGGCGCCGATCACGTGCACCGGCATGTCGGGCGGCAAGGCGCGCAGGAATTGCGCGAGATCCGCTTCGTCCGCGGGCCGCACCAACACTTCGGCGGGACCACCGACGCGGAACCAGGTGAATGGTGCCAGTGGCGCGTTTGCCTGCACGCGTCCGCGCAGCTTCGGCAGCGTGTCGATGAACGCAGGAATGCGCGCCGCGGCCATCATGGCGAAGCATCCTCCGGACTTTTCATCGTCATGGCCGTCCTCGGGCTTGACGGGATACTCCGACGCCTGCGCATCATGCTGCATTCCCCGCGCGTCGGCCGGCACCCGACTGCAGCTCGGCCAGTTCCGCCGGCAACGCAGCCGCCCATTGCGTGATGTTGCCGGCACCGAGACAGACGACGAAATCGCCGGGCTTGGCGATGGCGAACACCATCTCGGCGAGGCGCGCGGGAGACGGCAGCGGTACCACGCTGCGATGGCCGCGCGCGCGCAACCCGTCCACCAGCGCATCGCGCGTCACCCCCGGGATTAGCGGCTCGCCGGCCGGGTAGACATCGGCGATGATGACGGTGCCTGCATCATTCATGCAGGTGCAAAACTCGTTGAACAGCGAGTGCAGCCGCGTATAGCGATGCGGCTGCACCACCGCGATCACGTCGCGCGCGCCGGCCTGACGCGCCGCCTTCAGCACCGCGGCGATCTCCACCGGATGATGGCCGTAGTCGTCGATGATCGTGATGCCACCCGCCTCGCCGGTCTTGGTGAAGCGCCGCTTCACGCCGCGGAACCCGGCGAACGCGCTGCGCAGCGTGTCGTCGTCGATTTCCATCTCGACGCCGACCGCCACCGCCGCCAACGCGTTCTGCACATTGTGGCTGCCGAGCATCGGCAGGCGGTACGGCCCCATCTTGCGCGCCCGGTTGCGCGCGCGATCGGTGATAGTGACCTCGAAGGTGGAACCGAGCTTGTCGGGCACCACGCGATCGGCACGCACATCGGCCTGCGGCGAGAAACCGTAGGTGATGATGCGCCGATCCGACAGGCGCGGGATCATCTGCTGCACCGCCGGATGGTCGATGCACAGGACGGCGAAGCCGTAGAACGGCACGTTGGCGACGAACTGGTCGTAGCCCGCGACCATCGCCTCCGGCGTGCCCCAGTGATCGAGATGCTCCGGATCCATGTTGGTGACGACGGCGATGACCGCGGGCAGTCGGAGGAAACTGCCGTCGCTCTCGTCGGCCTCCACCACCATCCACTCGCCGGCGCCAAGCCTGGTGTTGGTGCCGTAGGCGTTGACGATGCCGCCGTTGATCACGGTGGGATCGAGATGCGCTGCCTCCAGCACGGCGGCGATCAGGCTGGTGGTGGTGGTCTTGCCGTGCGTACCGCCGACCGCGATGGACCATTTCAGCCGCATCAGTTCGGCGAGCATTTCGGCCCGGCGTACCACCGGGATCAGCCGCGCACGCGCCGTCGCGACCTCGGGGTTGTCCTGCTTCACCGCGGACGACACCACCACGACCTGGGCGTTGCCGAGGTTGGCGGCGTCGTGGCCGATGGAGACCGGGATGCCGGCCTCGCGCAGGCGCCGGACATTGGCGGAATCAGCGATGTCGCTGCCCTGCACGGCGTAGCCGAGGTTGTGCAGCACCTGGGCGATGCCGGACATGCCGATGCCGCCGATGCCGACGAAATGGATGGTGCCGATGGAGAGCGGCAAAGCCCTCATGACCGGGCCTCCTGGCGCATGAGGTCTTCGACGAGATCGGCAAGCCGCGCGGTCGCGTCGGGGCGGGCGATGCTGCGTGCCGCAAGCGCCGCATGGGCAAGCATGTCCGGTGCGGCGAACAGAGCGACGAGGCGCTCGCGCAGCGCATCGGCCGAGAAATCCCGCTGTGCGATCACCGACGCGCCGCGTACCTCGGCCAGGGCGCGCGCGTTGGCCGCCTGGTGATCGTCGATCGCGCCAGGCAGCGGCACAAGGATCGCGGGCCGACCGGCAACCACCAGCTCGGCGACGGTGGAGGCACCGGCACGCGCGATCACCAGGTGCGCCGCGGCGAGTTTCCCGGCCACGTCGGGGAAGAACGCAGCGAGCTCGGCCACGATGCCGGCTGACTCGTAAGCGGCCCGGACCCTTATAAGGTCCTCGGCGCGGCACTGCTGCACGACCGAAAGACGCGAACGCAGGCCATCGGGCAATCCGGCCAGCGCCGGCGGGACGATATCGCTGAACACGCGCGCGCCGAGCGAGCCACCCAGCACGAGCAGGCGCAGCGTGTCGGTGGGCGGTGCATAGGGAAGCTCGGCGAGGGCGGCGATCGCCGGGCGCACCGGATTGCCGGTGACGACGGTCGCCGCGGTCTCCGGCACATGCTCGGTGGCGGGAAAGCTCAGCGCCAGCAAGTCGGCGCGGCGCGCGAGATAGCGGTTGGCGCGGCCGAGCACGGCGTTCTGCTCGTGCAGGATCACCGTCGGGCGGTGGCGCATCAGACGGGTGGCCAATACCGGCGCCACGCAAGGATAGCCGCCGAAGCCGACCACCGAGGCAGCGTGAATGCGCGACAGAATGCCGCGCGCCTGCAGCACACCGGCAGCCAGTGCCACCGCCGCCTTGCCCGCGCGAACCGCGCCGCGGCCCGCGATGCCTGCGCCGCTGACGACGAACTGCTCGAGCCCGGCGAACACCGGGCTCTGCAATCCGCCCGACCGCGCATCGGTCATCAGCGCAACGCGCCGGCCACGTGCGATGAGTTCCGTCGCGAGCGCCTCGGCGGGGAACAAGTGTCCGCCGGTGCCGCCTGCCGCGATCACGATGGGATGCACCGCAGGCGCTCTCATGGCACGTCGCCACGATGGCGGCGGCGGGTCAGCGCCAGCAGCATGCCCATGCCCAGCGCAACCGCCAGCGCCGAGGAACCGCCATAGGAAATCAGCGGCAGCGTCATTCCCTTGGTCGGGATGAGCTGCAGCGACGAAGCCATGTTGATGAAGGCCTGCAGGCCGAAGCCGGTGACCAGACCGGTGCAGGACAGCACGATGAACATGTCGTGCTCCTTCAGCAGCCGCAGCATGCCGCGCAGCACGATGAAGGCGAACACGCCGACGATGATCAGGCAGACGATCATGCCGAATTCCTCGCCGGCGACGGCAAAGACGAAGTCCGCATGCGCGTCGGGCAGCACGTCCTTGACGCGTCCCTCCCCGGGGCCGCGGCCAAGCAATCCGCCATTGCCGAAGGCCTCGAGCGCGGTGCGCGGCTGGTAGTCGCCGCCGATGCCGTTGCCGGGATGCAGGAAGGTCTCCACCCGCTTCTGCACATGCGGGAAGAAGAGGTAGGCAGCCACGCTGGCGCCACCGAAGCCGAGCATGCCGATGCCGACCATGATCACGTTCAGACCGGCGACGTAGAGTTGGGCAAAGAAGACGGCGGTGATCACCGCCAGCATGCCGACATCGGGCTGTGACTTCAGCAACAGCGCGATCATCAGGAAGATGCCGATCGCCAGCACTCTGCCAGGGAAGCGCGGCGTGCGGCGGCCCTCGCTGATCAGCCATGCGGCGACGATGGCGAAGCAGGGTTTCAGGAACTCCGACGGCTGCACGGAAAGTCCCGGCAGCGAAATCCAGCGTCGTGCGCCCTTGATCTCGACGCCGACGACCATGGTTGCCGCGGTGAGGATGAGGGCGATGATGCAGCCGATGATCGCCAGCCGGCGGATGCTGCGCGGCGAGAGCAGCGAGACGGCCACCACGATCGCTGCGGCGGCGGCGAGGAAGAACACCTGCTTGAGGATGAACAGGTCGCGCGAGGAGCCGATGCGTTCGGCGACGGCGGGGCTTGCCGCCAGCATCATAATGTAGCCGAAGCCGATCAGCGTGCCGATGGCGCCCAGGGTCCAGCGGTCCACCGTCCACCACCAGCGGCCCAGCATGGAATTGTCCGCGCGGGAGAGAGTGGCCATCAGGCCGCCCTCCCCCGCGCGAGCTGCGAGACGAGCGCGGCGAAGCGATCGCCGCGCGCATCGAAGCCGCTGAACTGATCGAAGCTGGCGCAGGCCGGCGACAGCAGCACGACCGATGCATCGGCTGCGCGAGCAGCAGCGAAGGCGGCCGGCACCGCGGCGTCCAGCGTGCCGGCGACCTCGTGCTTCACGCCGCGCACGGCGAGTGTGGCGGCAAGCGCCGGCGCGTCGCGGCCGATCAGCAACGCGCGGGCGATGCGCGGGAACAGCGGTGCCAGCGATTCGATGCCGCCTTCCTTGGCGATGCCGCCGGCGATCCACACCAGCCGGTCGTAGCAGCCGAGGGCGCGGGCCGCGGCATCCGCATTGGTCGCCTTGCTGTCGTTGATGAAGGCGATCCCGTCGATCGCGCCAACATGCTGCTGGCGGTGCGGCAGGCCGGGGAAGCTTCGCAGTCCGCGCGCGATGTCGATGCGCGACACGCCGAACGCGCTCGCGATCGCGCTGGCGGCGGCTGCATTCTGCGCATTGTGCGCACCGGGCAGCGCGGACGCTTCCGCCATGGGCAGGACCACACCGTCCGCGTCGCGCAGCACGCCCCTGTCGCACCACACATCGGCGGACTGATGGCCCGACACGGTGACCACCCGCGCCATCCGGCCGCGCAGCCATTCCGCCATCGCGCGCGAGCCATCGTCATCGACGCCCACCAGGGCAAGATCGTCCGCGGACTGCCGATCGAAAATGGCACGCTTCGTCGCGACGTATCCCGCCATGTCGCCGTGGCGGTCCAGATGATCCGCGCTGAGATTCAACATCACGGCGGCATCGAAGCGGAGGGTGGCGAGTCGCTCCAACATGTAGGAGGACATCTCGAGGACGTAGGTCCCGCTGTCCGGCAGCAGCTTAAGCGCCAATGACGCGGGGCCGAGATTGCCACCGGCCGCGACCTTCCTCCCGGCACCGGCCAGAATATGCGCAAGTAGCGCGGTGGCGGTGGATTTGCCGTTGGTGCCGGTGATGCCGACGAAGCGCGCGCGAGACCCCGCCTGACGCACCGCGCGGAACAGCAGTTCGGCGTCCGACAGGATCGGCACGCCCCATGCTCGCGCGCGCGCCGCGACCGGATGCGGGGCCGGCAGAGCGTGCGGAATGCCGGGCGACATCACCAGCGCATCGAACGCGAAATCATCGGTCCGCAGGTCGCGCAGCATGACGTCGGTGGCGTCAACGCGCGCAGCCACGTTGTCATCCCACGCCACGACATCCGCGCCCATCGCCGCGAGAGCACGCGCGGCGGGCAGGCCATTGCGGCCCAGCCCCAGCACGGCGAAGCGTCTTCCCTCGAACAGATTGGCGGGGAACGCGCTCATCGGATCTTCAACGTCGCCAGGCCGATGAGCGCGAGGATCATCGAGATGATCCAGAAGCGGATCACGATGGTGGGCTCCGCCCAGCCCTTCTTCTCGAAATGATGGTGCAGCGGCGCCATCAGGAAGACGCGGTTGCCGGTCCGCTTGTACCAGAACACCTGAACGATGACCGAGACCGTCTCCACCACGAACAGGCCGCCGACGATCATCAGCACGATCTCGTGCTTGGTCGCCACCGCCACGGCGCCGAGCGCACCGCCCAAAGCGAGCGAGCCGGTGTCGCCCATGAACACCGCCGCCGGCGGCGCATTGAACCAAAGGAACCCCAGGCCCGCGCCGATCAGCGCGGAGCAGAACACGGCCAGCTCGCCGACGCCGGGTATCGGGGTGAGCTGCAGGTAATCGGCAAAGATGCGGTTGCCGACAAGATAGGCGATCAGCGCGAACACGCCGGCGCAGATGATGGTCGGCACAATGGCGAGCCCGTCGAGCCCGTCGGTCAGGTTCACCGCATTCGACGCGCCGAGCATGACCAGCATGCCGAAGACCGGGAAAAGGAAGCCAAGCGGGATCAGCACTTCCTTGAACACGGGGAGGGTCAGCGACGTGCCGAGCGGGCCGCGCGTCAGCAGCATGAGCCAGATGGCGGCGGCGAGCCCGATCAGGGTCTGTGCCACGAGCTTCATGCGTGCCGAGACGCCCTTGTGGCTGCGTCGCGACAGTTTCAGATAGTCGTCGGCGAAGCCGAGCGCGCCGTAGCCGAGGGTGACGAACAGCACCGCCCAGACATAGGCGTTGCGCAGATCGACCCAGAGCAGGGTGGAGATCGACAGGGCGAACAGGATCAGCACGCCGCCCATGGTTGGCGTGCCCTTCTTGTCGATCAGATGGCGCTCGGGTCCGTCGGTGCGGATCGGCTGGCCGTGGCGCTGCAGCGATTTCAGCCAGCGGATCAGCGGCGGGCCCACAATGAAGCTCACCACCAGCGCAGTCAGGCAGGCGGCGCCCGAGCGGAAGGTGATGTAGCGCAGCAGGTTGAACAGAATGAACTGGTTGGCGAGCGGCCGTGCAAGGTCATACAGCATCAGGCGGCCTCCGCACGCTGCTCGAGTGCGTTGACCACCAGTTTCATACGGCTGCCGAGGCTGCCCTTGATCAGGATGGCATCACCCGGCGCCACCGAACGCGCAAGGATCGGCGCCAGCGAAGCGGAGTCCTGCGTGTGCGCGGCACGCATCGGCTCGGGCACCGCGGCGAACAGCTCGCCCATCAGCTTGCCGCAGGCGAACAGGCGATCGGCTGCGGCGGCGACATCGGCGGCAAGCGCGCGGTGTTCGACGGGACCTGCCTCGCCGAGTTCGAGCATGTCGCCGAGCACGGCGATCCGGCGCTTCGCCGGCTGCAGATGCAGCACCGCCAGTGCCGCGCGCATCGAGGCGGGGTTGCCGTTGTAGCTCTCGTCCAGCAGCAGAGCGGTGCCGCCGGGAACCGCAATCCGCCGCCGCGCTCCGCGGCCGGTGACCGGCGCGAAGCTTTCCAGGGCGCGTGCTGCATTGTCGTATTGATCTGCCGCGAAGCCGGCGAGGTGTACTGCGGCTGCCAGCGCGGCGAGCGCATTCATCGCCATGTGCCGGCCTGGCGCGTTCAGCCGGAACCGCACTGAGTGGCCATGCATTTCCGCGGCGACGTCGCTGCCGTCCGCGTCCGCCGACAGACCTGTCGGCCGTACATCCGCCCACGGCGCCGCGCCAAAGCTGACGATGGACGCTTCGCCGGCGACGGCGCGCAGCCGGGGAAACAGCGGGGAGTCGGCGGGCAGCACCGCGACACCGCCCGGCTCCAGGGCGCGCAGGAGCGATGCCTTCTCGTCGGCGATCGCCTCGATCGAGCCGAGGAAGCCGATATGCGCCTTCTCCACCGTGGTGATCACCGCGACATGCGGACGTGCGAGACGCGCAAGCGGTGCGATCTCCCCGGGATGGTTCATGCCGATCTCGGCAACGCAGAACTCGCTGTCCGGCGGCATCCGCGCGAGCGTCAGCGGCAGGCCCCAATGATTATTGTAGGAGGCAAAAGCGGCATGCGTGCGGCCGAACGCGCCCAGGATCGTCCGCAGCATCTCCTTCGTCGTGGTCTTGCCAACGCTGCCGGTGACCGCCGCGAGGCGACCGCCGAACCGGGCGCGCGCATAGCCACCGAGCCGGTGCAATGCCGCAAGCGTGTCGTCCACAAGCAGCAGCCTAACGGCATCCGGCATATCCCGATGCACCATCACCCCGGCCGCGCCCCTGGCTAGAGCGTCGGCGACGAAGTCGTGGCCGTCGCCGGCTTCACCGGGCAGCGCCACGAACAGATCGCCCGGCTGCAGCGTACGCGTGTCGATCGAGACGCCGGCGGCGGCGAACGGCGTCACCATGGTTCCGCCGGTCGCCTCAAGCAGGTCGTGCGCGGTCCATAAGGCGCTCATGGCGCGCCGACCAATCGACGGACAACGCTCACATCGTCGAACGGGATCACCGCATCGCCGATCGTCTGGCCCTGCTCATGCCCCTTGCCCGCCACCGCGAGCACGTCGCCGGGGCCGAGACCATTGAGCGCCTCGGCAATCGCGCGCTCGCGGTCGCCGATCTCGCGCCCACCGGGGCAGGCGGCCAGCACCGCGGCCCGGATTGCGGCAGGGTCCTCGCTGCGCGGATTGTCGTCGGTGACGATGGCCACATCGGCGAAGCGCGCGGCGGCGGCGCCCATCAGCGGCCGCTTGCCGCGGTCGCGGTCGCCGCCGGCGCCGAACACGACGTGCAGCCTGCCCACGGTGTGCGGACGCAGTGCCGTGAGCAGCCGTTCCAGTGCATCGGGCGTGTGGGCATAGTCGACGTAGACGGTGGCGCCGTTCGGCAGGCGTGCCGCCAGTTCCAGCCGGCCGCGCACGCCGCGCAACGCGGCGAGGCGGTCCAGCGCATCGCGCTCGCCGAGCGTCATCGCCAGCGCGGCGGCCATCAACGCATTGTCGGCTTGGAACCGGCCCGGCAGCGTCAGCGCGATCTCGCGCCGAACGCCGGCCGCCTCGACGCTCAAGACCTGGCCGTCCGGACGGGGGATCGCGGCCAGCAGCCGAATCGCGGTCCCCGCCGAGCCGACCGTTCGGAGCTCGAGGCGACGGCGGCGCGCAATCCCGGTCAGGGCAGCAAGGCTGGCCGCGTCCAGTTCGCTGCAAGCCACCGCCGGCGCACCCTCCGGCACCAGCTCGGCAAACAGCCGCAGCTTGGCGGCGCGGTAGGCCTCCTCCGACCCGTGATAGTCGAGATGGTCGCGCGTCAGGTTGGTGAAGGCGGCGGCGGCGAGGCGCACGCCATCCAGCCGGAACTGATCGAGGCCATGCGACGAGGCTTCCATCGCGGCGTGCTGGATGCCGGCACGCGCCAACCGCGCCAGTGTCTCCGCCAGGCTGACCGGATCCGGCGTGGTCAGGCCAGGCCCGGGATCGAAGCCCGGTGCGATCAGGCCGAGCGTTCCCAGGCTGGCAGCCGGCTGGCCGCCCGCGGTCCAGATCTGGCGCAGGAACTCCACCGTGCTGGTCTTGCCGTTGGTGCCGGTGACCGCCACCACGACCTTGGGCTGGCCTCCGGCCAATCCGGCCGCGAGCTGGGCGAGACGCCGGCGCGGCTCGGGGTCCTCCAGCAGCGGGCGAGGCGGCACTCCCGGCGGCCACTGCGTTCCCTCCGGCGCCAGCACCGCCGCGGCGCCGCGAGACACGGCTTCGGCGATGAAGGCGCGGCCGTCTGCCCGGCTGCCGGGAAGCGCGGCAAACAGGTATCCGGGCGCCACGCGACGGCTGTCGGCGGTGATGCCGGCGATCTCCAGCGCCGCCGCGTTCCGCCACGAGGCGGAAACGGCGCCGGCACCAGCCAGGGCAGGGACCTGGCGCATGATGTCAGCGAGCCGCAAGCGAGGCGGACGCCGCGGACGCGGGCAACACGGAGGCGCCGACCACGGGGGAAGCCGGCAGAGCGGCTTCATGGCGCGGATCGCGCGTGATCGGCCGCGCCGGTGGCAGCGTGGTCGCGGGAACCGTCAGGCCCGGCTTCGCCGGCAGAACGGCAGGCTTGCCCGCGGCTTCCGGTGCGGCGACCGTCATCGGACCACGCGGCGCACCGCCCGGCCGGGCCGGCTGCAGCGGGATATACAGCGCCTGGTTGATCGCCGGAGCGTCCTGGATGTCCGGCAGCAGGCCAAGCATCGGGCCGATCCGTGCGATCACCCGTCCGGCCGCCGGGGCGGACACCCAGCCGGCGGTCGAATAGCCGTAGGTGCTTTTGTTGCCGTGCGGTTCGTCCACCATCATGTACACCGCATAGCGCGGTGCGTTCATCGGGAACACGCTGGTGAAGGCCGCGACGTTGAAGCTCTCCTTGAAGCCGCGCTTGTAGCCGTGCTTGCCGACCTTCTCCGCGGTCCCGGTCTTGCCGCCGGGATAGTAGCCAGCCACTTCGGCCTGCTTGCCGTAGCCGTCGGTGACCACGAGGCGCATCAGCTTGCGCATCGTGTCCGACGTCGACTGCTGCATCACCCGAACCCCTTCCGGCCGCTCGCCTGGGGGCAGAGCGAGGATTGTCGGGCGCACCAGCACGCCGGTGGCGACCGCCGCGGTGCCGCGCACCACGTGCAGCGGCGACACCGAAATGCCGTGGCCGAACGCCACGGTCAGCGTCACCACCTGCTTCCAGGCGGCGGCGGACTGAACGATCGGCAGTCCCGCCTCCGGCATCTCGATGCCGATGCGGGCGAACATGCCCATCGACTTGAGCCAGGCGCGCTGGCGCTCCCCGCCCACGGTATCGGCGATATGCGCCGCGCCGAGGTTGGAGGAAAAGGCGAGCACCTCCGGCAGATAGAGCCAGCGGTGCTTGCCCTCGAAGTCGGTGATGGTGAAGCGGCCGATCTGGATCGGGCGCGAGGCATCGAACTGATCCCAGATATGCACGATGCCGGAATCCAGCGCCATCGACGTGGTCTGCAGCTTGAACGTGCTGCCAGGCTCGTACATGCCGGTCACCGCGCGGTTGAAGCGATCATCGGCCGGCGCGGTGCGGAATTCGCTGGCCTCGTAGTCGGGCAGGCTGACCATCGCCAGCACCTCGCCCGTGTTCACGTCCATCACGATGCCGCAGCCGCCGATGGCCTGGAAGAACTCAATTGCCTTGGACAGTTCGTCGCGCACCACCGCCTGCACGCGGACGTCGATCGACAGCCTGAGCGGCGAGCCGTCGCTGAACAGGCGCTGATCGAAGTATTTCTCAACGCCGGCGACTCCGTGTTCGTCGACATCGGCGCCGCCCAGCACCTGAGCGGCCGTTCGGCCCATCGGGTAGTGCCTCTGCTCGGTCGGGCGGAAGTCGATGCCCGGAATGCCGAGGCCGTTGATTGCCAGCTCCTCGCGCGGGGTGATCTGACGCTCGAGATAGACGAACTGCCGCTTGGTATCGGACAGGCGCGCACGCGCGGTCGCCTCGTCGATGCGCGGCAGCACCTGCTTCAGCCGGTGCGCGGCCTCGGCGGGATCGATGATCTGCCGCGGATCGGCGAACAGCGCGACGGTGGGGAGCGAGATTGCCAGAATCTGGCCGTTGCGGTCGGTGATCATCGCGCGTTGGGCGAGCGACGTCACTTCCGTCTTTGGTGCCGCGAACAGCGCCGCGATCGGCTTTTCCGGCCGGTGCGGCGAAAGCGGCTGCAGGATGGTCGCATCGGCGAGCTTGGCGATCACGGCGAGGAACAGCAGGCCGAACCCGAAGGCGGCATAGACCAGTCGGGAGCGCGTCTTCTCCAGGGCGGCGCGGCGCAGCAGGTCCGGTTCGGTGATGCGCACGGTCTCCATGCGCGGCACGGCGTCGGCGCGCGCCGCGCCCAAACGCTGTGCGGGCGTGCCACGCGGAACCGAATCGGGGGGCGGTGCTTCGCTCATGACCTAGCCTCCGCCACCGTTGCCCACCCATTGGGATGCGCTGACCGGCATCGGCTGCGGTGGCGGCGCCGCCACGCCGCGGGCCATGCCGAGGGCCGAACCGACAAGCTGGCCAGACGGAGGCTGCGCCGCCAAGGAGGCGGGGACGATCCGAGGCGGCGCCGGACGCGGCAGGTCAGCCGCAATGACGGGGCGGAATACCGGGGATTGCGGCCGTGCCGGAGGAACCTCCGCGAGCACCGGGCGCGGCGGGGGCGGCTTGTGCTCGGCGATGCGCGGCGGCCCAGCGGCGGCGAGGCTGACGGGTTTGGCGGGAGGGGACGGCGGCGCGATTGCGACCGGTGCGGGACGCTGCGGCTCCTCCAGCTGCGCGGGCGCCTCGGCAACCGGCACTGCGGCGGGCTCCCGCGGGACGGGCTCGGGAGCGCGGACTGCAGGCAGCCGGCTGTCGAGCTCCGCCATGCTGGTGAACTGACCCGGTGCCACCGTCTTCAGGCTGAGGAACTGATCGGCCAGTGCCTGCAGACGCTGGGGATCGTTCAGCAGCGTCCACTCGGCGTGCATCACGCGCGTCTGTTCGCGCAGGGCGTCCGTGGCGTGCACGGTCTTCTCGATCTCCCGGTCGAGCACCTGCACCCGATGCTTGGACTGGTAAACATAGAGACCGGAGCCGCAGGCCAGCAGGAAGCAGACGCAGGTGACCGGATGGATCATGGCGCGGTCACCGAGATTGTTCGCTCGAGCGAGCGCAGACGGGCACTGCGCGCACGCGGATTGGCGGCGGTCTCCGCCGGACCAGGACGCAGCGGCCGGGCGGTCAGCAGCCGGAATCGCGGTGCCGGACGGGCGGCAAGCCCGCGCGGATCGTGGCGCGACGGTGCGGGCGACCGGCCTGCCGCCTCGCCCATGAAGCGCTTGACGATGCGGTCCTCCAGCGAATGGAACGACACGACGACCAGCCTCCCACCGGGGGAAAGCAGCCGGCTGGCCTGATCGAGCGCCCGCTCGATTTCGCCCAGTTCGTCGTTCACCCAGATGCGCAGCGCCTGGAAGCTGCGCGTCGCGGGATTGATGCCGGAACGGTCGGGTGGGAGCACGCCGCGGATGATCGAGGCGAGGCGCGCTGTCGTCGTGATCCCCGGGTCACGCCCGGGGACCGCCTCCGCGCGCGCGGCGACGATGGCGCGCGCGATCCGACGCGATGCGCGTTCCTCGCCGAATTCGAACAGCAGGTCGGCAAGCTCGCGCTCCGGCAGAGAGTTGACCAGATCGGCCGCGGTCGGGCCGGTGCGGTCCATGCGCATATCGAGCGGACCGTCGCCGCGGAACGAAAACCCGCGCGCCGGATCGTCGAGCTGGTAGGAGGACACGCCGACATCCAGCACGACGCCGTCGAGCGCCGTCACATCGTGCTCCGCCAGCAGTTCGAGCATGTTGCCGAACCGGCCGTGGATCAGGTGCAGCCGGCCGGGAAAGCGGGCGGCGAGGCTGGCCCCGCGCGCGATCGCGTCGGGATCGCGATCGATCGCCCACAGCGTGCAGGGCGCCGCCTCCAGGATCGCCTGCGCGTAGCCGCCGCCGCCGAAGGTGCCGTCCAGGTAGACGCCACCCGCGCGCGGAGCGAGCATGCGCAGCACCTCGGGCAGCATGACGGGAACATGGGACGGCATGGGACTGCTCATTGCGCCGGAATCGCTGGCAGCGTGAACGCATGCGCGCGCGCCCGCTCGCGTGCCTCCGACCGGCGGCGTTCGGCCGCACCCGGTTCCCAGATCTGGAAGATGCGGCCAAGGCCCATGAACACCACGGCGTCGGTCAGGCCGGCGTAGGCAACCAGCGAATCCGGCAGGACGACGCGGCCTTCCTTGTCGGCCTCCACCGGGAAGGCATCCGCGTACAGCGATGCGGCCAGGTCGTCGTGCTCCTGGCTGAACAGGTTGAGCCGGTTCAGCGGTTCCGACAGGGCCTCGAACTCCGCTGTCGGCCAAGCCTCGATGCAGGGGTGCTGGTGCGATGGGCGCAGCACCAGATGCGTGCCGTTGCCATTGCTGGCGCCGCGTGCCTTGAGCGCGCCGCGAAACGGTGCCGGAACGGAGACGCGGCCCTTGGCGTCCAACCTGTTCTGGTGGGTGCCGAGGAAATGGGTCATCCTGCCCGGATCGCCTTTCCCGCTGGACGAACGGCATCCGCCGTTCATCCCAGTCGCCCGGCAGGAATGTCGAATGGAGTGCGATCGAAGCGAGCTGCCTGCCTGTCACCCGGTTCCGATCGACCCATGGGATGAACCAGATCGTTCTTCCCTGGGATGACACGGGATAGCATGGGAAATTATGGGCCGTCAAAGGGATTTGCCGGTTCTATAGATGTTGCGCGCAGAATTTTTGTGGTTTCGTCAACAGCTTAGGGTCGCTGGCCGAGTCTGGTCGCGGCAATTCTGCTGATCACAAGTATATCGCCGGCACTGATTCCGGTTTCGTTCTTCATATGGATGAATCTGTGGATAAGCGCCCCGCGGCTGGGAAGGCTGCCAGACGGCCTGTAAGCCGGGTTCTGTCCGCACCGAAGTGCGGGACGACCATTCCTCTGGGACGCGCCTCGCGGCGCGCCTCGCGCGACCAACCCGGGCGGCGGAGCGGGAACGCTCCTGTGCCTTGCGGCACCGCCGCCCCTATTCGGTCTTGCTCCCGGTGGGGTTTACCCTGCCACCCCTGTTGCCAGGGGCGCGGTGCGCTCTTGCCGCACCGTTTCGCCCTTGCCCGCGGGATGCCTTGCAGCTCTTGCGCGGGCGGTTTGTTTTCTGTGGCACTTTCCCTAGGGTCGCCCCCGCCGGCCGTTAGCCGGCACCGTATTCCCGTGGAGCCCGGACTTTCCTCTATCCCCGGGTCAAGCCCAGGGGCAGCGGCCGCCCGGCCGTCTGGCAGGCAACAAGTGTGGGGAGCAGAGCCGAAGGTCAAGAAGAAGTAAGCAAGGTTCCACACCGAGATCACGCGGGCGTCGGAGCATCAGGCGAGCATCCTGACAAGCCGCCGCACGCCAAGCAGCCGCGCGAGGGTTCCGGCGTCAGCCTGGCCGGTGATCGCCTCGGGGCGCCAGTGGCGCTGAAAGGCGCGCAGCACTGTGGCCAGCGCTGGATCGATCGCGCCTTCTGGCGCCACGCGATAGCCGATTTCGGCAAGGGCCGCGCGCACATCGCGCAGGGAGGCGGCATCGCGCACCGCGCCGGTCGTGCCGAGGTCCGGAATGTCCTGCGGCCACAGGCCGACGCCGTTCTGCGCCAGGCCCCGCCAGTCGAATTTCTCGCCCGGGTCCTCCTTGCGGTCGGGTGCGACGTCGCTGTGCCCGACGATGTTGCGCGCGGGGATTGCGCGGCGCGACAGGATGGCGAGGCAGAGATCGCACACCACGGCAAGCTGCAGCACCGGAAAGTCGCGATAGCCCCATTCGTGGCCCGGATTGACGATCTCGATGCCGATCGAGCGCCCGTTGAGTTCGGTGTAGCCGCGCCAGTACGACACGCCGGCGTGCCAGGCGCGCCTCTCCTCCGGCACGAGACGGAGCACGCTGCCGTCCTCGTCCACGACATAGTGCGAGGACACGCGCGCTGCGGGATCGCGCAGCCGATCGATCGCCTCCCGCGCACTCCGCATGCCGGTGTAATGCAGGATCAGCGTGTCGATCGGCACGCCAGACGGCCGGTCATCCTGGTTCGGGCTTGCCAACTCGCGAATGCGAAGGGTCACAAGCCCCGCTCGCGCTTGATCCGGTCCCACGCGGCGTTGATGAGCGCCACCTTTTTGTTCGCGCGGGCGATGAATTCGGCTGGCACGCCGCGGGCGGCCAGGCCGTCGGGATGATTCTCCCGCATCAGCCGCTTCCAGGTGGCGCGGATTTCCTCGGCACTCGCCGAGCGCGACACGCCGAGCACCGTGTATGCGTCCGGTTCGTCGGATGCTGGCCGACGCGGCGTCGCGCCGCGCGCACGGTCCCAGGCGACCTGATCGAGGCCGAAGCCGCGATGCGCGCGGGAAAGGAAGTCGAGTTCGCGGCCGTTCACCGGCCCGTCGGCCCGTGCGATCACGAACAGCGCGGCGAGCACATCCTCCAGCATGCCGCGGGTGTCGGCAAACGCCTCGCCGAGCTGCACGGCGTAACCCTCGAAGCCGTCGGCACTGTCGCGGGCCTGGTCGAACAGGCGGCCGATGCCGCCCACAGCCTCCGGCGGGATGCGGAATTGACGCTTGAACGCGTCGATCTCCTCGCGCTTCACCAGCCCGTCGCATTTGGCGAGCTTGGCCGACAGCACGACGACGCAGATGGCAAAGAGCTGGTCGCGCCGGTTGAACATCGCGGCGACGCGCGCCGGGTTCCACGCCACCTGCGGGCCGAACGGCATACGCAAGTTGGGCACCGCGCCGGAATCGGCCGCGTGGCCGAGTGCCGCGCCGACCACCGCACCCACCGGGCCGCCCATGGCAAAGCCCGCGACCCCGCCGATGATCTTGCCCCAATATCCCATCACCCGCCCTTACCACGCGCTGGTTGACGCGGGCAAAACACGAGCGGCCCCCGCTCCCCGCCTGCTCGGGGACAAGCTTCGCGGGGGTGACGATGGTACTGGCTACAGCCGCAGCAGCGAGCGGTCCCGCACCGTTGTGTCCTGGCCGACGACAGGATCGGCGATCGCCGCCTCCAGGCTGGTGGCAGCTTTCCACTCCTCGGGCGGCCGTACCCGGCCTTCGCTGCCGATCTGGTCGATGCCCCAGTAGATCTCCAGGTTGTGCCCGTCGGGGTCGCAGAACTCGAGGGCGAGCTGCACGCCGGCGCGGCGGCGGCCTTCGAAATGGATCGGCACGTCATGCCGGCGCAGGTGGTCGCGTGCCCGGATCACCTCGTCCAGCGTGGATACCTCGAATGCCATGTGATGCAGGCCGCCCTTCGGGGACTGGCCCTCCGGCAACGGGAACAGCGCAACGCCGTGATGATCGGCGCTGCAACGCAGGAACACGACGCCGCCGGGCAGCACGTTGCTGCTGTAGACGTCGGAAATGCTGAACCCCATCACCTCGGTGTAGAATTTCGCCGAGCGTTCGAGGTCCTTCACGTAGAGAGCGACGTGGCCGATCTTGTTGCAGCGGAACGGCATGCCCTGCGGGCGATGCATACGGCTGACTGCTTGAAC
>JBGPND010000003.1:0-81121 GCA_041487355.1 Acetobacteraceae bacterium
CCGGTCCCAGGCGAAGTCGCGCAGCAACAGGTCGAGCTTGCCGGCCATGCGAGAAAGGTTGGTGTAGTGTCGGAAGCGGGATTTCCAGCCACAACCGGCCACCCGCGGCTGAGCGGGGTCGATCTCCCAGGGATGGAAATAGAATATGCCGGGCCGACGCTCCCGCTGGTTCACCAGTTCCAGCCCACGGCGGAACAGCCCATACGGCAGCAGGCGGAAATAGCCACCTCCGGAGCACGGCCAGTTGCGGCCGCAGGCTCGCACGGTGGTCAGCGGTATCTCCCATAACGTCCCGCCATCCGGACGGAACGGCACCCGTGGTGCATCCGGCATGCCATACAAATCGTGGCGGATCGGATTGACGCTGGAACTGTAGGCGTAGCCTGCCTCTTCCAGCACGCCGAACGCCCATTGGTTGCGCGCCCCGATGGAAAACGTGGCCGCCCGATAGCCGCGGACCGGCTCGCCGCCGATATCCTCCAACAGCCGGCGGGTGCGCCGGACATCGGCGCGGAAATTCGCCGGAGTCTGGGCGTCGGCGCGGGTGTGGTCGTAGCCGTGACTGGCCAGCTCATGTCCGGCAGCGACGATGCGGCGCACCATGATTGGATGGCGTTCGGCGATCCATCCCAGGGTGAAGAAGGTAGCGGTCACCCGGGCCGCGGCAAAATGCTCCAGGATGGCGTCGACATTCGCCTCCACCCGCGAGGCAAAGCCGTCCCATTGGGCGCGGCCAATGCACCGGGCAAAGGCCTGCACCTGAAAGTAGTCCTCGACATCGACCGTCATCGCATTGCGGACGGGTGAATTCATCGGTCGGCCACGGCGCTCAGCAGATCGAGCACGCGGCGGAACACCTTTTCCTGCCTGACCGCGACCTGTTCCAGCGCCTCGATGCGCCGCACCAGCGCGTCTGTGTTCAGCGACGGGGCAGCGAGCGGGATTGGCGACGGTTGCGGCGCCGCAAGCCCGGCACCGAGGTCCTGGTTCAGCTCGCCGGCCGTGGTCTCCACCATCGGTCCGGTGATCGTATGGGTCTCCTCGATGGCGCCGTAGAGGAGCACGCGCGAGCAGAGCGTGTTGATCCGTCGCGGGATGCCATCGGTGTAGCGGAACACGTAGGCGAAGGCGGCATCCTCCCAGCGCGGATCACCGGACCAGCCAACTCGTTTCAACCGATGCTCGATATACGCACGGGTCTCCGCCTCGGTGAGCGGCCCCAGGTGGTAGGAGGCGAGAATGCGCTGGCGGAGCTGCTCGAGGTCCGGGTTCGCCATGGTGGCACGGAACTGCGGCTGGCCGAGCAGGATGGTCTGCACCGAGGCGCGACCATCGACCGTGATGTTGGACAGCATGCGCAGCTCTTCGAGGGCCGCCATCGGCAGGTTCTGCACCTCGTCGACCACCAGCAGACAGCGGCGCCCGGCGGCGCGCTGGTCACGCGCCATGCGCTCGAAACGGCGCAGCAGGGTCGCCTTGTCGGCCCCGCCGTCGTCGGGCACACCGAAATTGGCCACCGCGAGACGGAGCAGGTCGTCGCCGGAGATCCGCGTGGTGACGATGCGAGCCATGACGTAGCTGTTCCGGTCGAGCTGCGACCAGAGCTGCTCGACCAGGGTGGTCTTCCCGGCGCCCACCTCGCCGGTGATGACGATAAAACCTTCCTCCTGGGCCAAGCCATAGACCAGGTGCGCGATTGCGCGGCTGTGCCCGCTCGAGCCGAAGAAGAACCGGCTGTCAGGGGTCAACTGAAAGGGGATAGCCGACAGGTTGTAATATTTCTCGTACACGGTGCTGCGTCAGAACTGCTTGCTGATACCGACTATGAACAGGTTCTGGTAGATGCTTTGACCGGGCGTCGGCGAAATCCGGTCGAAGTAAGCATAGCGCATGCTGGTGGCCAGAGTCTGGCTTATCAGATACTGCAACGAGACATTGGCGCCCACGGATTGTTGCGTGCCGGTCGTGGCTACATGGCTCGTGCTGTAGGAGATGCTGGAGTTCAGCGTCAGGTCCTCGCTGAACTGGTGCGCCCAGTTCACGAACCCGGTCTTGGCCTGGCTGGTCGCGCCCACCGGCGGTGGCGGTATGCTGAAGGGGCTGGTGGCGAAGCTGGTCGGGGCGGTGGCGACCGTCGTTTGCTGGGTGAACTGAAGCGAGACAGAAATCTGGTCGCGGTCCAGCACGGTGCTCGCAGTGATGGTGAGGGTCTTGGTGCGGAACAATCCCGACTGGACACCGAGGGCGCCGTTGCCGATGAACAGCGGGGCGCCGGTCTGGCTGTCCACCACGTTGCCGGTCGAATCGAGCGAGGCGAGGTCGAGCTGGCTCTGGATGTTCTGAAGGTCGCTCTGCAGCCCTGTATTGTACCGGGCACTGATCCGGGTCCGCGTGGTCAGTGCGTACGAGGCGTCGAGCTGGATCGAGTTCGCGCCGTTCTTGTGGCCATAGCCGATCGTGATCTGACTGTCCGGGTTGGGCGTGAGCGTCGTGCCGAAACCCCACACCGCGTCGTTGATGCGGGTTGGCGGGGTGCCGCCGAAGCGGAGGCTTTCATAGCCCAGCTCGCCGTAAACGTTAATTTCCCTGTTCACGGCGTAGCCAAGCCGGTTGACGAAGGTGTTCTGCGAGGAGTTGCGGTTGACGCCGGAGCCGCTGCCCTGGCTCGAATTCGCCACCACGAGGTCGCGGAAAGGCGCAAACCGCTCGCCGGTTTCGAACTGTGCCACCTCCTGGCTGACGGTACTGTGCTGGCTCGTGCCGCCGGTCGGAAAGAAGAGAGGGATAAGGCTGCTCTTGTTGGTAAAGCTCGACTGGTTGAACTCGTAGCCGAGCTTCGCCGTGCCGGTCTCGCCGAAGCGGTGCAACAGGTAGGGTGAGACCGAGAAACTGTTGCTTTGGGTCTGGTTCTGCTTGGACAGGCCGACAGTGCCAATACCGCCAAGCGCCGGATTGAGCTGTGGCGTGACGCCGAGGCCAAGAGCACCGAAGCCGCTCGCCGTCGGTGTCGCCCCTGCGACGGCCCTTGCATCGACGAAGAACTCATCCGGGATCACCGTGAACAAGCCGGTACCGACGAGCTGCTGGGTGATGCCGTTCTGCGAGGGAGTCCTGGCGTCCATCCGGAACTGTGGCGCCCAGTTCAGCCTGAGCTGGGCATTGGGGACATCACCGAACACCGAGATGCCGGGCGTGACGACGGTTATGAGGTCCCAGCGGCGGTTGGTTGGGCTCTGCAGGACGTTGTCCGTGAACATTTCCTGGCCGCTGATCTGCGGTGAGATCGTCCAGCCGCCGCCTGCCGCGGCGGCGGCACCGAAGCCCGACTGCAATTGAAGCTGGTGGTGCAGGTCCGACTCGCTTGGTGTTGGGGTGCTGGAGACAGCCGAAGGGTTCGATGGGTCCGACGCTGGAAATGCCGCTGCCATCCTCGTCCCCAGCAGACATCCGAATGCAACGGCCCAGGTAAGGCGCGCCGGCGAGCGGAGCGGGACGGTCGCGACACCCATCAGCCCTGCCCCATTGCCGCGACGAAAACTCAGGATGAGTAGTAGTTGGAATAGGCTCCGAAAGTATAGCGAGTCGACACCTGCACCTTGTTGAGCAGCAGCATCACCATCGGGCACGCCTGGATGAGATCAAGCGCCGCCTCGACTTCGTCGCGCTGGGTCCGCTCGGCCTCGACGACAAACAGGATCTGGCCGACGACCGGCGCAAGGGCGGCCGGATCGCTGGTCGAGAGGCAGGGCGGCGCGTCCAGGATCAGCAGCCGGTCGGAAAAGCGGCGGCCGAGGCTCTGGATCAGTTGCGTCATATCCCGGCCGGCGAACAGCTCGGAACTTCGGCTCCGCTCCTGGCCCACCGGCAGGATGGAGAGATGCTCAATCGCGGTCCTGAGTATGACCTCGGCGGGATCCATCGATGGGTTCGCCGCGAGGTCGAGCACGCCAGGAGCATCGGCGAGGCCGAGCGCCTGGCAGAGCGAATCACGCTTGGAATCGCTATCGACGAGCAGGACGTGGTGGTCGCCTTGCAACGCGATGCTGCCGGCGAGATTGAGTGATGTGAAGCTCTTGCCCTCGCCCGGCCTCGCGCTGGTCACCATCAGCAGGTTGGACGTTCCGGCCTCCGCCGTGGCGGCAAATGCGGCGCGCAGGATCTGCCGTTGCGCCAAGCGGAACTCCTCGGAGATGCGGCTGCGACCGCGCGTCCAGTCGAACAGGCCGGCACGTTCAAGGGCAGCCATGTCGATGACCGGTCGCTCCGCCACCTGTGGCGGCTCGGCTGCTTGCTCCACCTGCACCAGTGGCGCCTCGGCCACCAGCGGTTCGCCGGCCAGGGGTACAGACTCTTGGGCGGGAGCAGGCGGAATGCCGGCGCCCGGCGGGATCGGGGGTGAGGATCGCGGCGGGGCTACCGGGCTGCGGTCCGGCTCCAGCAGTTGGGCCGCCGAACCTTCGAGCACGCCGGCCTGCAGCAGCCGTTCGGCCGCCCGCTCAACCAGATGCATCGGCTTCGGACCGACCATTCAGATCAAGGCCGCGGAGCGGAGGATGTGGACCATGAGTCCCCCGTAGACCACTACCAGCGCCATGACCGCTACTCCGAAGCGCATTGTCAGCAGAAACCGCTGCAGGAACGGTGGCTGGCCCAGCGTCGAGATGCCGCCCAGGACCGGCAGCCCGAGACTGCGCAGATCATCCACCGTCGAGAACGAACGGTCGAGCTGCCCGAGGAGGATGGTCAGGCCGATGCCGCCGCCCAGCCCCCCGAACAGCACGCCAGAGACCAGCAGGAGCCGATTGGGCGAGGCCGGCAGTCGCGGCACTTCCGGAGGATCGACGATCTGCAGCTTGACCTTATCGGCCTGGGTATCGGCCGCCTGGGCAATATTGGCGGATTGCAGGCGTCCAAGAAGTTCCTCGTAGTTCTTGCGCAGCACGCTGTAGTCGCGGTCCATGTTCTGGTATTCAGCCAGCAGGCCGGGCTGCTCACGCTGGACCTTATCGAGCCGGTCCAGAAGCTGCGCGGCCGCGGCCCTCTGCCGCTGCAACGAGGACACCGCGGTGTCCGCATCGATCAGCTTCATCTTGAGCTGGTCATAGACCGCGTTCGGGACCGAGCGCTTCGGCGTCTCCGGCGCCCCGCCGTCGGCCGACTCCGCCGCCTTCCCGGCCGCCCCACCGGCCGCCGCCCCCTGGGGCGATGCCTTCAGCGCTTCGATCAGCTTCTTCTGTGCGATGACGTCAGGATGCTGCTCGGTGTCCTTCAGCAGCAGAAACTTGAGCTGCTCCTCGGCCTCCTGCAGACGGTTCTTGCCCTGTATTGGCTGCCCCGCGGCGTTGAGCGGGCCGCGCGGCACCGGCCCACCCTCCACGACCAGCATCGTCGGCGTGTTCGCGACCTCCTGGCGCAGTGCATCGCGTTTGATGACCGCATCCTGCAGTCTTCCGTCGACGTCCCTCACCTGGTTGCGCACCGTCTCGGTCGCCGAGGTGTAGGGTTTGTCGGGGTTCAGGTCCGCGGGCAGGATGTCGGAGTACTTGGTGCGGAAATCCGCCCGTCGCTTCTCGGCCGCGCGCAACTGCTGCTCGTAGGACGAAATCTGGTGCTCCAGAAAGCGCCGCGCATTCTCCATGTCGGTACGGCTGGTGCCTGTCGCACTCTCGACGAAAATCGTCAGCAGCGTCTGCACCACGTCGTGGGCCAGCTTAGCGCTCGGGTTCCGATAGGTGATGGTGAACAGGTTCTTGGTTTGTGGCCTCACCATGATCTCGATCGCCAGCTTTTGCAGCAACCGCTCGCGGTCGGACGGGCCGGCGACGCTGAGGTCGAGGTCGGTCTTCGAGATGAGCTTCTCGAGGTTGGGCCGGCTGAGCAGGGTGCGCTGGAGGACGTCGAGCTGGCCGTTCGGCGCGGAGTCAGCGGCCAGCCCGCGCAGCAGCGGCGTCAGGATTGCGTCGGCGTCGACATACAATCGCGCGCTCGATTCATACTGGTTCGGCACCAGATAGACGCCCACCCAGCCCAAGCCGCAGATCAGCCAGGCAATGATCACGCCGACCCAGCGGCGGCGCCAGGCCGCTCGCAGGTACTGCTCCACCAGGATGCGGATCGAATCCATGAGTCGACGCCCTCAGAACCAGGATTGCGGGATGATCAGGGTGTCACCAGGCTGCATTTCGATGTTCTGGCTGATATCGCCGTCCTTGATCAGGTCGTTGAGCCTGACATTGATCGACTCCTGCTTGCCGTTAGGATCGCGCCGAACGACTTCAGCACGGTTTCCCGCAGCATATTTCGTCAGCCCCTTGGTGGCGATCATCACGTCGAGCAGGGTCATGTGGTCGCGGTAGGGGATGGCAGCCGGCTCGGTCGCCTCGCCCAGCACCTTGATCTGCCGGTCGAACGGCCCAATGAACGAGCGCACGATCACCGTGACATTCGGGTCCTGGATGTATTTCTTCAGCCGCTCCTCGATATCGCGGGCGAGTTGGGTCGGCGTCCTGCCGGCGGCCGTGATGTCCTCGATCAGCGGCACCGAGATCCTGCCGTCGGGCCGCACCGAGACGCCTCCCTCGCTGAGATCGGGGTTGCGGTAGACGAACACGCTGAGCGAGTCCCCCGAACCGATCACATACTGATCGTTCGGCGTCGTGTCGGTCGGCTTCAGGTTGTCGGGCGTCCTCGCCGGTGGGCTTGCAACGACGGGCGGCTTGCTGGTCGAACAGCCAGCGGCGGACAATGCTGCAACAACCACTGCAGCACTTGAGAGGACACGCCAGTAGGAAATCACCTTGACTCCGAACCATTGACCCGCGGAACTGGCCGGTCTGGTAGGCGCGGAAGGATTCGAACCCCCTCCTCTGCCATGTAAAGGCAGCGCTCTACCACTGAGCTACGCGCCTTGCTCCGGTGACCGCAAGTCCGAAATCCGGCATGGCGGTCGCTCTCCAGTTTATGACACTCCTCTTACCACCGTGAGCGGCACCGGGCAATCGAGTGACTCACGAAAGTGGACTGTCTATTGCACGCATAAGTTGTAAAAATCTTACGCAACTATTGCAGGCAAGGGTAGTTTCCAAGAGTTAACGGCAATTTCAGAGATTAAAAGCCCTGCGCTTTCAACCATCAGGTCTCGTGCCTCATGCAATGGAACATTGCAGTTTGTCCATGCCGCATTTAAAATTCTGGACAAGTGCCTTCGTTCCGATGCATGTCGAACCCACGACCGGGTCCGGCGGGCCGAACCGGGTGACGTCGCGCCGCGGTTGCATCTGGCTGGGTCCCGGGGCTCGAGAGGTTCGCGCGGCGACCGCAGCGGCGGGCTCCGGGGGGAGACTGGTATGACGCGGATCCTGGGACGCTTCGTGTCGCTGGAGATGGCCGTGCTCGGCCTCATTGAGCTGGCACTGTCGTTCCTGGTCGTCTACGCGATGCTGACGGCGCCCGGGATGCTCTCCAATCCCGCCAATGCCCCGCTCGTCGATACGCCCGACCTGGTTTCGCTCGACCGCATCGATCTGGCCGCCGTGCTGGCCTTCACCATCGCCGTGACGGCCGCCGCCATCGGCCTCTATCGCCCTGAGATCTGTATCGAGCGGCGGCGGCTCCTGATCAACGCGGCAGTTGCCAGCCTTCTCGCCTTCCCCGCGGTGCTGGTGGTCAGCGGGAGCTTCAACATCGTACTGTCACAGCACGCCGTGCTCTGGCTCACGAAGGTCCTCGCCGTGTGGCTCGTCTGCATCCTGGCGAGCCGCCTGGTCTTCAGTCGCGTCATGCGCGAGCGATGGTTCGTCCGGCGCATCCTGGTGTTTGGCTCCGGTCCGCGCGCATCCCGCGTCTGCGAGCTGGCCGGCTCCGGTCGCGGCAGGTTGTTCGAGCCGGTGATGGCGGCGGCGGACGCGAACGGCGGCCTGGCAGGTGCGCCGCTGTCGCCCGAAACCCTGCGCGCGCAGCGTATCTGGGGCATCGTCGTTGCAGGCAGCCTGCGCGAGGGGGGCGTCGACGCGCTGCCGACGCGGAGCCTGGTGGACTGCAAGCTGCGCGGTGTGCCCGTGTTCGACGAAGCCGGGTTCTGCGAACAACATCTTGGCCGCATCGATCTGGACAGCATCGGCCCCGACTGGCTGCTGTGCGCCGAGGGCTTCACCAGCGGACGTGCAGCCGACGCGGTGAAGCGCGGCTGCGATCTCGGCGTCAGCCTTGCGCTGCTGCTGCTGACCCTGCCGCTGATGTTGCTGACCGCCCTGCTGATCAGGCTCGACAGCCCAGGCCCCATACTCTATCGTCAGCAACGTATTGGCCTGCACGGCAAGACCTTCACGCTGTTCAAGTTCCGCAGCATGACAATGGATGCCGAGGCGAGCGGCAAGCCGCGCTGGGCGACGCAGCAGGACCCGCGCGTCACCCGTGTCGGCAGTTTCATACGGTCCATGCGGATCGACGAGCTGCCGCAGCTGATCAATGTGCTGCGCGGCGAGATGAGCATGATCGGCCCACGCCCCGAACGGCCGCATTTCGTCGAGCAACTGACCCGGATCATCCCGTTCTATCGCGAGCGCAGCTACGTCAAGCCAGGCATCACCGGCTGGGCGCAGGTGAATTTCCCGTACGGCGCCTCGGTGGACGACGCGCGCCAGAAGCTCGCCTATGACCTCTATTATGTGAAGAACCGCAGCCTGCTGCTGGATCTGCTGATCCTGCTGTCCACGGTACGTGTCATCCTGTTCCGGGAAGGCGCGCGCTGACGGTGGTGCCGGTCACCCTGTCCGCCTCGGAACGGTCACCCATGATCCCGCCACGATGATCAACGCCGTCCCGGCCCTGGTCCTGCTGCACGCCGGCTGCGCGGCACTCTACGGCGGGCTGGCAACGCTGATCCTGATCCGCCAGAGACCAAGCCGCACCGGCATCTGGCTCGCCGGCGCCTGCCTGGTCACCGCCGTCTGGGCTGCTTCCGTCGCCCTCACCTGGCGCAGCCCGTTCGGCGGTCTCGCCGGCTGGCTCGAAGTCGCCCGCTCCGCGGCATGGTACGGCTTCATTCTCCACCTCTATCGCCGCTCGGTGACGGTGCACCGCCAGCTCATGCAGGCCTTCACCACGATGGGGCTGTTGGCCCTGCTGCTGGTCGGCGGGCTGCCTCTGATTGATGTGCTGTCCAGCCAGCCAGGTGCCTCGCTCTGGTCCATCGGCACTGCTATCCGCCTGGTCTTCGCGGTCTGCAACATCCTGCTGCTCGAGAATCTCTACTTCAACACACCGACCGACACGCGTTGGCACATCAACCTGCTCTGCGTCGCTCTCGCGGGACTGTTTCTCTACGACCTCGTGCTCTACTCGGATGCCGTGCTGTTCCGCCGCATCTCGCTTCCGCTGTTCGAAGGGCGGGCCAGCGCAACGGCTCTCGCCGCGCCGCTGATTGCCATCGCGGCGGCGCGCAACCGGCGCTGGGCGATCGACATCCATGTGTCACGCGATGTCGTTTTCCACAGCGCGACCCTGGTGATCAGCGGCATCTTCCTGCTCGGCCTCGCCGTCACCGGCGAGATCTTCCGCCGCGGCGGAGCCGAATGGGGCTACCTCGCCGAGGTCTCGCTGATCTTCGCCGGCGTGCTGGTGATCGCGGTCATGCTCACCTCGGGTTCGGCACGCTCCCGCATCCGCTCGCTTCTGGTCGACAATTTCTTCAGCCACCGGTACGACTACCGTCGCGAGTGGATGCGCTGCATCGACACGCTCACCGCGCCGGCCGCCCACACCAGCCTGCCGGTCCGTGCGGTCCGCGCAGTGGCCGAAGTGGTGGACAGTCCCGCCGGGGTCCTCTTTGTCCGTGCCCCTGAGGAAGTCGCCTTCCAATGGGCCGGCTCCTGGAACATGCCTGCCGCCACCCTGCCGATCCCGCCTGGCCACGAGCTGGTGCCGCAGTTCCGCGACGGCGAGTGGGTCGTCGAACTCGACAAGATCCCCGCTTCTGCCGAATGGCTTGGCGAGGTGGCGCGCATCTGGCTCGCGGTACCGCTCAACCACCAGGGCAGCCTGATCGGCTTTGTCGTCCTCGCCCGCTCGCGGGCCCAGTTCAAGCTGGACCGCGAGGTGTTTGATCTGCTACGCATCATCGGGCGCGAGGTGGCCAGCCGGGTTGCCGAGCAGCTCGCGGCGCAGGTCCTGTCGCAGACGCAGCAGTTGCGCGAGTACAGCCAGCGCTTTGCTTTCGTCATTCACGACATAAAGAATGTTTCTGGCCAGCTTTCGATGCTGCTCACCAACGCCGAGGTCCACGCTGACAATCCGGAATTCCAGCGCGACATGCTGGCGACCGTGCGCGCCTCGGTCGGCAAGATCTCGCGCCTGCTGACCCGACTGCAGGCGGATCATCAGGAGCGCAGCCACGCCCTGATCACGCCTTACGAACGCCTGAAGGATATCGTGGAAGCCATGCGCCAGATCAGCTTCACGCCGATCGAGCTCTCCAATGACGGAGAGAGCACCGGCGTCGCCATCGATCCCGAGTCATTCGACGCGGTGGTCCAGCATTTGCTGAACAACGCGATCGAAGCCTCCGGCAAGACGAGCGCGGTGCACGTCGTGGTGCGTCATGAGGCGCTCAGCGTGGTGGTCGACATCATCGACGAGGGGCCGGGAATGACGCCGGAATTCATCCGCGACGAGTTGTTCCGCCCCTTCGCCACCACGAAGGGCGGCGGGCACGGCATCGGCGCGTATCAGGCGCGCGAGCTTCTGCGCGAGGCCGGTGGCGATCTCCTGGTGCTCAGCCGCAAGCCAGGTGGCACCACCATGCGGCTGCTGCTGCCCGCCGTCCGCCTGGCCGTCGCCGACGCCGCGACGCTACAAGCCTGATCTGCTGCCATGGCCGCCAAGCCGAAGCTGCTGATCGTCGAGGATGATGAGGGACTGCGCTCGCAGTACCGTTGGGCTTTCCCGGCCTGCGAGGTGGTGATGGCCAATGCGCGGCCGGCGGCAGTCGCGATCATGCAAAAGGAGCGCCCGCCCGTCGTCATCATGGATCTGGGCCTGCCGCCGGATCCCGACGGCGTCAGCGAGGGCTTCGCCACCCTCGAGGAGGTGCTGCGCATCGCACCCGAGACGAAGGTGATCGTCGTCACCGGCAATGGCGAGCGCAAGAACGCGCTGAAGGCGGTGGCAGCCGGTGCCTATGATTTCTGCGAGAAGCCGGTCGAGATCGAGGTGCTGCGCACGATCATCGGGCGCGGCCTCAATCTGCATCGCCTGGAGGACGAGAACCGGCGGCTGGCCGCAATGCCGGCCCGCTCGCCGATCGAACGCATCGTCACCGCGAACGAGTCGATGCTGAAGGTATGTCGCGATGTCGAAAAGCTCGCCGCGACGCATGTGCCCGTGCTTCTGCTGGGCGGAAGCGGCACCGGCAAGGAGGCGCTCGCCCAGGCGCTGCACGAGCTCGGGCCGCGCGCCAAGCAGCCCTTCGTCGCCATCAACTGCGGCGCGATTCCGGAGAACCTGCTGGAATCCGAGCTGTTCGGCTACGAGCGCGGCGCCTTCACGGGCGCGGTGAAGCAGACCATCGGCAAGATCGAAAGCGCCAATCGCGGCACGCTGTTCCTCGACGAGATCGCCGACCTGCCGCATCCGTTGCAGGTGAAACTGCTGCGCTTCCTGCAGGACCAGATCGTCGAGCGTATTGGCGGCAGGCAGCGCATTCAGGTCGATGTCCGCATCGTCTCCGCCACCAACTCCAGCCTGGAGGAACGTGTCAATGAGGGCACGTTCCGCGGCGACCTGTTCTATCGGATGAACGCGGTCACCATCCGCATCCCGCCGTTGCGCAGCCGCGGCGGCGATGTGATGCTGCTCGCCAACTACTTCCTCGGCCGCTTCAACCGCGAATTCGGTCACAATATCCGTGGCTTCACCGAGGCAGCGACGGCTGCACTATCGAGCCATGCCTGGCCCGGCAATGTGCGCGAGCTGGAGAACCGCATGAAGCGCGCCGTGGTGATGTCCGAGCGGCGCATGATCGATGCGGCGGATCTCGAGCTGGCGCCCGCATCGGATACTGCCTTCCCGTTGGACCTTAGGGCCGCGCGTCTCAGGGCCGAACGGGAGGTCCTGCACCTGGCCCTTGCGCGGAGCAACGGGACGCTCTCGGTGGCGGCAAAACTGCTCGGCATCAGCCGCCCGACCCTGTACGGGCTGATGGAAGTTCACGGCATAGAAGTCGAACCTGGCAGGACTGCCGATGCAGGCGTAGAGGCGGGCGAGTCCAAGGTCGACATGGAGTGAGGTCAAGGTTCATGCGCTACCGTCATCTCGGTTGGCTTCTCATGTGCGTCTGGCTTGGCGTTCTGCCGGCAACGGCGCGCGCCGACGCACTCTCCGATGCGCGCAAGGCCATGCAGAAGGGTGATCTGCGCGCGGCGCAGATCAATCTCAGGAATGCTGTGCGCTCCGATCCGCAGAATGCCGAGGCGCACTTCTGGCTGGCCAAGGTCTCCCTTGAGCTTGGTGATCCCGTCGCTGCCGAACGGGAAGTTCGCGCCGCGCGCGACCGTGGCTTCGATGCACACCAGACCGTGCCGCTGCTGGCCCAGACGTTGTTGGCCCAGCGGAAATTCAAGGACCTGCTCAGTGACCTGCAGCCCGGCGGCAAGGACGCGGTGCTCGATGCCGAGATCCTGGTGGCCCGCGGCTATGCGCAGATCGCATTGAAGAGCACGGACGAGGCGCAGACCTCCTTTGCGCTTGCCGAAAAAACCGCACCGAACGCGGTGGAACCGCTGCTGGCCAGCGCCAGGCTGCTCGCCTCGCGCGGCGACCTCGACGGCGCGCGGGCAAAGATCGACCGCGCGATCAACGCCCAGCCGAAATCGACCGAGGCGTTGCTGGCGAAGTCGGAAGTGTTGCGGGCAAAGGGCGACGTGAACGGCGCGCTGGCAGTGCTCGACCAGATGCTCACCGACCAGCCCGGCACGCTGAAGGCGCTGCTCGATCGCGCCGGCCTGCTGATTGCCACCAACCAGCCCGACAAGGCAAAGGCCGATCTGGACGCGGTCCTGAAGGCGACCCCAGGCAGTATCCAGGCGATCTATCTTCAGGCAGTGATGCAGGTCCAGTCGAAGGACTACAAGGCCGCGGACGCCTCGCTGGAGAAGATCAACCCGTACATCGCGCGCATCCCGCGCGGCTATTTCCTGCAGGCAATCGTCAAGGAGCAGCTTGGGCAGTCCGCCCAGGCCGAGGAGGCGGCGCGACGCTACATCGCACGCGCGCCCAACGACCTCGCCGCCTACAAGGTGCTGGCGCGGATCGAGTTCGCCAAGCGCCGGCCGGACCTCGCCGCCGATACCCTGGGCAAGGTCGTCGAGTCCGGTAATGGCGACGCCGAGGCCTATGACCTGCTTGGCCGTGCCTATGCCGCGACCGGTCGTGGCGAAGAGGCGGTGAAGGCATTCCAGAAGGCCGAATCACTGGCGCCGAACGATGTCGGGCTACAGACGCGTCTCGCCAGCGCCCGCATGGGAATGGGCGAGGCCGAGTCCGCGATGGGCGACCTGGAGCACACGCTGCAGCTCGCGCCGACTGCACCCCAGGTTGGCGAGGCGCTGTTCTTCGCAGCCCTTGCGACCGGCGATCTGAACAAAGCGGCCGAGGCAATCGACAAGGTGCGCACCGCGCAGGGCGATACGCCGGTGGTCGAGAATCTGGCAGGCCTGCTGAAGCTGGCGCAGCTCGATATTGAAGGCGCCGGCGCCAAGTTCCGCGACATCGTGCAGAAGCATCCCGAGTTCCTGCCGGCCCAGATCAACCTGGCGCGCGTCGCCGCGATGCAGGGCAGGACTTCGGATGCGGAGCAGTTGCTGTCCACCATCCTGGATAAGAATCCGGCCTCGGAGCCCGCGCTCACCATGCTCGCCTCGCAGATGATGCAGAGCGGCAGGATGGCGCAGGCGATCGCACTGGTGGAAAAGGCGCATAATGCGCAGCCTGCCAACACGCGGCTGACGGTCAGCCTCGGCGATCTCTACATCCGCTCGGGCAAGCCGGCCGAGGCGCTCGCCATGGTCAACAAGGACAAGACCGCCGCGGCCAACCTGGACATGCTCAGCCTCAGGGCCGCGGCCCAGCTCGCGCTCGATCAGAAGGATCAGGCGCGCGAGACCTACACGCAGATCCTCAAGGTCGACCCGGCCCTGCTTGCCGCGCGACGCCAGCTCGAAAGCCTGTTGCTGCAGGCTGGCGACTACGAGCATGCACGGAACACCATCAAGGAAGGCTTGGTGGCAAACCCGAGGAACTATCAGCTCTACCAGGACTACGTGATGGTGGAACTGAAGGCCGGCGGAGTCGACGCCGCCGTTGCGACGGCGAAGCAGCTCCAGCAGCAGGACCGCGACTTCCAGCCGGCCCGCGCCCTGATCGGCGACGTCTATATGGCGGCGAACCGTCCGGTGGATGGGGTTCGCGCCTATCAGGAAGCGCTGGCCGCCGCGCCGTCGGACATGCTGGCTAGCCGGCTCACCGGAGCATTGCTGCGGGGCGGTCAGGGTGATGCGGCGATCAAGGTGCTGATTGACTGGATTGCACAGCACCCGAACGATCTGACCGCCACCCAGCAACTCGCCGATCTGGAGATTGCGGCGCGCCGTTACGACGATGCGGTGAAGTACCTGCAACTCGTGCTGAACAAGAAGCCGCACGACCCGGTGGCGCTGAACAATCTCGCCTGGGTCTATCAGCAGCAGGGCGACAAGCGCGCCGAAGGATTGGCGCAGCAGGCTTACGTCCTCTCGCCCGGCGGCCAAACCGCCGACACGCTTGGCTGGATTCTGGTTTCCGGCGGCGACGCGGCGCGGGGCCTGACATTGCTGCGTCAAGCTGCGGCCCAGGCGGGCAGCGATCCCCGCATCCAGTACCACTACGCTGTGGCGCTGAAGGATACCGGCAAGCGTGAGGAGGCGATCAAGCTGTTGAACGCGGTGGTGGCGAACAAGGCGGAGTTCACCGAGAAGGCGGACGCGCAGAAGCTGCTTGACGAGCTGAACAAGGGATGACGAGCGGGCGGCTGCGAGCCCTGCAGGGCCGGGTCTCCGATCGACGATGGCACCGATCCGGCTGCTGACCTTCTCGACCTTGTTTCCCAATAACATGCGGCCGAACCACGGCATATTCGTGGAGAACCGGCTGCGCCACCTGCTGGGCAGTGGTCAGGTCACGAGCACGGTTGTCGCCCCGGTCCCGTGGTTCCCCAGCCGCTCGCCGGTGTTCGGCGAGTGGAGCGGGCACGCCGGCGTGGCGGAAAGCGAGCTGCGCCACGGCATTGTGGTGCATCACCCGCGCTATCCGACGATCCCGCGGATCGGTATGTCGGCGGCGCCGTTTCTGCTCTATCGGGCGGCGCTGCGGTTTGTGCGCCGCCTGCTTGCCGAGGGCCAGGGCTTCGATCTGATCGATGCACATTATGTCTATCCGGACGGGGTGGCCGCGGTCTGGTTCGGCCGTGCACTGGGACTGCCCACCGTCGTCACCGCGCGCGGCACCGACATCAACCTGATCCCCCGCCACGCCATCCCGCGCCGGCTGATCCGCCAGGCCATCGACGGCGCCGCCGCGCTGATCGCGGTTAGCGGGGCGCTGAAGGCGGAGCTGGTCGAGCTTGGCGCTCCTGCCGAGAAGGTGACGGTGTTGCGCAATGGCGTGGACACGGCGCTGTTTCGCCCGATGGACCGGTGCGCCGCACGTGCAGCACTCGGGTTGACGCGGCCGACGCTGATCTCGGTCGGCCTGCTGATCGAGCGGAAGGGTCATCATCGGGTCATCGAAGCGCTGACGCGGCTGCCGGATTTCGACCTGATGATCGTCGGCGAGGGACCGGAGCGCGACCGGCTGGCCGCGTTGATCGTGCGTCTTGGGCTGGGTGATCGGGTCCGGTTGCTGGGCGCGCGTCCGCATGCCGAGTTGCCGGCGTTGTACGGCGCGGCGGATGCGCTGGTGCTGGCATCAGATCGCGAAGGGTGGGCCAATGTTCTGCTGGAGGCGATGGCGTGCGGCACGCCGGTGGTGGCGAGCAACATCTGGGGCAATCCCGAAGTGGTGCGCAGTCCGGAGGCTGGCGTGATCGCCGAGGCAAACACGGCGGAAGGGGTCGCGTCCGGCGTGGCGAAGCTGTTTGCCGCGCTGCCGTCGCGCGCGGCGACACGGCGCTACGCGGAGGGCTTCAGCTGGGACGAGACGACAGCGGGGCAGCTCGCGTTGTTCCGACGAGTGCTGGGCAGATCGGGTTCATGCCATGCGGCCGGTAAGGCTGTGCAATGACTTGCTTGCAAATCATCATGGCTGGCTGTACTGCTGCCCTGCGCTTCGTCGCAGTTCAGAGTGACCGGCAAGCATGAAATTCCTCAGCGTGGAGACGGCTCGCGGGGTCGCGGCCATCCTCGTGGTGCTGGTCCACGCTTCGGACATGCTGGCCGCCCCGAAGTATTTCGGTGCCATGCCATTCGATGGGCTGTTCGGGTTCGCGCATGCCGGCGTGGACTTCTTCTTCGTTCTGAGCGGCTTCATCATCTTTTATGTGCATCGGCAGGATCTTGGGAACCCGTCGCGGCTGGGAGCTTACCTCAAGCGAAGGTTCGTCAGGATATACCCAACCTATTGGACAATACTGTTCATATTTGGGTTGATCCTTGCGGTCAGTCCGACGAAGGATGGATATGAACGCAATATCGTTGCAGTGATCACCAGCACTTTCCTGATCCCGGTGCCAGAACGACTGCCCATCCTGGGCGTTGCGTGGACCCTGCAACACGAGATTCTCTTCTACGCCTTGTTCAGCGCGCTGTTCATCAACCGGACAGTGGGCAAGACAATACTCGGCGTCTGGGCCACATTGATCGCGTGGAACATGCTGACCGGCAGTCTCGACGTCTTCCCCGCCAGCTTCCTGTTCAGCATGTTCAATATCGAATTCTTCTTCGGCATTGGGGTCGCGGTTGCCGTACGGCGCTGGCCGATCTTCCACCCTCGCCTGATGCTGGCCTGCGGCGCAGCACTCTTCTTCGCGACTGGCCTCGTGGAGGCCTGGGGTCCCTATTTCCCCGTCCAATGGTGGCCGCCGCATATGTTTTACGCGACGGGCGCTGCGATGGCGCTCTACGGGATGGTAGGCGCCGAGGATACCGGGCACTTGAAGTCGATCCCAGCCTGGGCCGTGTCGCTGGGCTCTGCCTCCTATTCGATCTATCTGCTCCATACGATCGTGATCATGTTCCTTCAACAAGGGATTCTGATCGTCCTGCGCTATACAGACCTGCCGCTTCACATCACATTCCTGGCCGTCGTCGGCACCACGATCCTCATCTGCGAGCGCTTTTCCCACTTCATTGAGCAGCCGCTGCTCCGCTGGTCTCGCCGAGCGATCTCGCGGCGGCCAGTGCAGCGCGCCTGAGTTCTGCCGGGTCGCAGTGAGCACCGTAAGGCCGATCCCCGCACTGACAGTGATCCGAGGGCTGGCTGCCTGGTGGGTCGTCCTGTATCACTTCAAGGAGGAAATCCCCGGCATCGCCGGAACGCCGCTGTTCCGCTTCATGTCCCACGGCTATCTGGCCGTCGATTTGTTCTTCGAGCTGAGCGGGTTCGTCCTGGCATTGAACTACGCCAAGCTTTTCCAGACCGTCCGCTGGGCCGACAGCATGAGATTCTTCGGGTTGCGCCTGGCCCGAATCTACCCGCTGCACATTTTCATGCTCATGGTCTTCCTGCTCAATCCGATCGCCATCACGTTGTTCTCGGCGAGCGGGTATCTGGGATACCGCTACGACCCGACCTATTTCGGCCTTAGTCTCGTGCTGATGCAAAATTGGGGCTTTACGCCAGACATCGCCTGGAACGCGCCGGCCTGGTCGCTCAGCACCGAGTGGGCCGCCTATCTGCTGTTTCCGTTCATCGCCTGGGTATCAGTGAATGCTGCTCGCACCCCCAAGCGGGCAGCGGCATTGGCGGCGCTCCTGCTCGGCGTTCTTGCGCTTGTCTCGGCCGCAACCGGCCATTCGCTCGGCGAGGAGATAGCCCGCCTCGGCCTGATGCGATGCATCCTGGAATTCGGGACAGGGGTCTTCCTGTTCCATCTCTGGCAGGCACGTGCCCACAAGGGCCGATACGAGGCCGACATCGCCAGTATGGCCGCCATTGCGCTGGCTGCAGCCTATGTCGTGCTGCCAATCCCTGACTTCCTGGTCTTCCCGCTGCTCTTTTTCCTGCTGATCTATGCCCTGGCGGACGACAGAGCGGTGGTATCGCGATTGCTGGCGTCCCGCGCGATCGAATGGGTCGGCATCGTCTCTTATTCGACCTACATGGTGCACTACTTCGTCAAGGACTGGGTCAAGCTCCTGCTCGTCAGAGAAGCGGCGGCGAGCATAGTGCCGTGTCTCGTGTATATCGCGGCCACCGCGGCGGCCTCGGTCCTCCTCTACAAATTCATCGAGTTGCCGGGACGCCGCGCGCTTCGCGCCTGGCTGGTCGACGGCCGCAGGCCCAGCCCGGTAACAACCTAGCTTGTGCACCTGCCCCACATCATATGGCGATTCCAAAATCGCGGCCGAGGCTGTATACGCAAGGGGCGGCTGGCGGAGTGATCTGGTGACCAGTCGTGCCATAGGCGGTCGATCAGTCTGTCCGGTTGGCTTTGTCAGGCTCCAGCCTCGGTGTCGGAATGATCAACCTCGCCTCACTCCTGTTCAGCACTGTCATGGTGATGTACGTCATCATAAGGGCGGCTATACTGGACCAACGCCTGCCCTGGTTTGCGCCACCGCCCAGCCCTGACCAGCCGGCCGCTTCAGGCGAGCCAGGGAATACTGCACCGGTCGTTCCTCCGCGGCCTCGCCAATCCGGCCGGCGATGAAGGCCATGCGAACAGGCAACACGATCTGATGGGCACATACAGGCCATGAGCGACTACTACGTTGCCCTGATGTACCCGATATTCATCATCCTGGGGTTCGTTTCGCCATTTATCACGAGCCTCGGTTATGTGTGGGTCGATACGTTCTATCCGCAATACGTTTCGCTTGTGTTGAAAGGCGTGCCGGTCGCCCTGATCATGGGCTCCGCGGCAATCCTGGGTTACGTGCTGCTGGACCGCCGGTCGCCGCCGCGTCTCACCCTCACCATTGTGCTCATCGTGATGATGGCGATCTGGGTTACACTGACCAGCACCTGGGCCGTGATGCCGGAGGAAGCCTGGAAGAAGTGGGACTGGGCGTTCAAGACAGTCGCCTTCTCGGCCTTCATCCCCTTCGTCATCCGCTCACGCGTCCAGATCGAGGCATTCCTCCTGGTCTTCCTGTTCTCGATTGCCTTGCACATCCTGCCATTCGGGGCCAAGGCGGTGCTCTCCGGCGGGGGGTACGGGAAAGAGCTGGGCTTCCTGAAGACCAATGTTGGCATGGAGGAGGGCAGCACCCTCTCAGCGGTCGCCATCATGAGCATCCCACTGTTGCTCCATCTCCGGCGGCACTCGCTGATCATCCCGGACCTGACACAGCGCACGGTGGTCTTTGGCGGCTATGCCCTTGCCTGCTGCACGGCACCCATCGCAACCTTCGCGCGCACCGCCATCATCGGCTTTGCCGTGCTGGGCACGTTCCTGTGGCTGCAGTCCAGGCGCAAGCTGCTCATGGCAGCGGCTGTCGTGGTGGCGGCCATCATTCTTGTCGTCGCGACGCCAGAGAGCTGGCAGAGCCGGATCTCAACCATCGAGACCTATGATGAGGACACGTCGGCCTCCGGCCGGATTCTGGTCTGGCGCTGGACCCTCGACTTCGCCACCAGCCACCCTCTAGGTGGCGGCTTCAGTGCGTATATGGTCAACCATATCGTCACCGAGGACGGGCGCGAGATCTGGAGCAAGGCATTCCACAGCATCTACTTCGAGACGCTCGGCGAACATGGCTGGGTGGGGCTGGCCATTTACCTGACGCTGATCCTGACCACCATCATCAGCCTGCGTCAGACCCTACGACGCACGCGCGATTCACCCGAACTGGCATGGTGCAACGATCTCACACGAGCCATGTTCACCTCTTTCCTGGTTCTCATCACATGCGGGGCATTCATCGGCATCGCTTTCCAGCCGATGATCTGGTACATGTTCGCTCTCACCACCTGTGTCAGCGAATATGTCCGCCGGGCGCAGGCCCCAGCCAAAATCTCACGCTGGGCGCCCCGCCCAGAGATTGCGACACCCGGCGCGGCTGCTGCGAGGCTGGCACCATGAGGCGCCGCCGACGGCACCCGCCTTCTGCAGGCTGCGGTCCCCCGTAATCCGATCGAAGCTCGATCAATTGCATCCCGAGAGAACGCCTTGCCAATGATCAGCCGCCGCTCTCTGCTGCTTGCTGGAATCGCCGTCACGGGATGCCGCGCATCGGATTTTCCCGCGAGCGCGACGCAGACCGTTGCGGTGCGCAACACCATCACGCTGCGCGACGCCTCGCGATCAGGCGTCGACCACTACCCGATGCGCATCGGACGCCCGTTCGCCGAGGGCGAGATAGCAGATGCGCCGCAGGCAGTGATCGACGGCAGGCCGGTGCCGACTCAGGCCGACGTCAAGACGCGCTGGCCGAACGGATCGGTGCAGCATGCCATCCTCTCGTTCATCGTCCCGCGCATTTCCGGCTCGGTTGCTGTCGGGTTCACCAATCAGGCGCAGCCCCCGGCGCCTCCGTTGACGGTTCAGCAGATGCTGGACCCGGCGTTCAACTTCGACGCGACGATTGAAATCGCGACTGACGGGCAGACGAAATCGGCATCTGCCCGTGCCGTGCTGCAGGCGGGCGACTACAACGTGTGGTGCCAAGGCCCGATCGCAACGACAATCGTGCTGGCCGATCATTCCTCGCAGCGGAAATACGATCTCGGCTTCGATTCGATGCGGCCGGTGCGGCCGATCTTCCATGCCACCTTCTGGCCCGAACTGAAGAAGGTGCATGTGCGGTTCATCGGCGAGAACACCAACACCGAGACGTTGCAGGACGCTCTCTACTCACTTGTCTTGAGGATCGGCCAGACGTCGCCCGAGGAGGTGTTCCGCCAGAATGCCGTGCCGCACTTCGCCGCAACGCGGTGGACTAAATCTTTCTGGATCGGCGGGGAACCGGCCACCGCGATCGATGTCGACCATAACCTCCCGTACCTCAGCCGCACGCGAAGCTTCCTGAACTTCGATCCCAGCCTTCGCATCGGTGCCGGCACGATCGCCCAGGACTACGAGAACTGGCGGAAACAGCCGCGCGATCTCTACGACGCGGGAGGCTGGATGAAGTACATGCCTTCCACTGGCGGTCGCAACGACATCGGTCCCTATCCTGGCACCGTGGCGAAATGGCTTTATACGGGAGATCATCGCCATTTTGAAATCGTCTCCGGAATGGCCGATCTGGCCGGAGCCTGGCCGATGAATGTGCGCGAGGGCAACGCTGCCAAGCGGTTCGATGCCCAGCAGAGCATCCCGGCGATCGGGCGGCCCGTTTCGGTCTTCGCGAGGCCAAGCCTCAAGCTGTTCGACGAACGGAATACGCGTCTGCCGCAGGACCGTGTCGTCGTGCAGGGACCACGCCTGGAATTTGCCGGCAAGAAGTACAATGGCGGATGGGAGGCCGACAGCGCGCATCAACCGGATCCGTTCTCGGCGCTCTATACCTTGACCGGCGACTATTGGACACTCGAGCAACTCCAGCTCTGGGCCGCGTCCCAGACGGTCGGGCTCGTGGTGCAGTACAAGGGGCCGGAGCCATCAGGTGGCATCATCGGCCAGGTCAGAGGCGATGCGTGGGTGCTGCGCAATCGCGTCCACGCCGCATACCTCTCACCGGACGGGTCGCCGGAGAAGGCCTATTTCACCGCCATGATCGACGACGCCCTGGCAAGCTGGGAGGGCAGACGCGACATTCACGGGACGCGCTACGAGGGAACACCCCAATGGCGCTTCGGGCAGACCCGTCAGTTCCTGTCTCCGCTGCACGTGTTCGATGAGCAATCGGCGCGCGGCGATGGCGGCGTGAAGCTGGATGTCGTCGCCACCACGACGGCGATCTGGACGAATTACATGCTGATCGTCGAATTGGGGCGGGCAAAGGAAAAGGGGTTTGCCGCAGGCCCGCTGTTGTCATGGCTCGGGACCACGCTTACCGCGCAGTTCCGCGAGCCAGAAACCTATAGTCCCACGAACGTGCAGCGGTTCCAGACGCCGGTGCGCCGCCGCGACGGAACGTTGTTCAAGACCTGGACCGAGACGCTCGAAGGTTTCACGAACCCGGAGCAGCCGCCCGCCATCCGCAACGATGGCTGCGATGGTGTCGCCAGAATGGCTTACGCTGCCTCGACGATGCTGGTCGATGAGCCCGGTGGACGCATCGCCTATGAATTCCTGCGGCAAAATCTCTACGACAAATTCAGCAACCTGAATTCCGCCTGCTCAAAGTGGTCGATCCTGCCACGCACGTGAACAGGCCGGAGCTATTCCGCAGGCACTCATCGCGCCAAGCCCCAGCGAACGAGCAATCCCCTGCCCGCCTGACGCAAGACGTCGATCGCATAGGTCTCGGCACTGCGCGGCCGCCCCGACACCAGCCACGCCGCCAGCAACAGCATCGCGTAACAGACGACGCCGGTCACGACATCGAGCGCCAGATCGCTCAACCCGGCTGGTACATCGCCACCCAGCGTGCCGCGCCAGAACTGAAGCCCTAGCACGGCGCCAGCCATTCCCGTGGCGGCGATGGCGCAGCGCCAGTTGCTCAGCAGCAGATCCCTGGCGCGCAGCCGAAATCGCCGAAATGTCGTGACCAGGAAACTGACTTCCTCCACCACGCTCGAGGCCGCCGCGGCAAGCGCCCCACCAACGATGCCGATCTGGCTCACCAGGACGATGAGCAGGACGAAGCGGACCACGACCGCCACCGAGGTGATGCGAACCTGCACCTGCTGCAATCCATAGACCCTCAGCAGCGTCCCGCTGATCGCCGTCGTCACCCGCAACACGCCGAGCAGTGCGAAGACCTGAACGACCGGGATGGCCGCGATCCATCGCGCGCCGAACGCCAGCCGCACCAAAGGGTCGGCAATCAGGGCGATGCCGAGGCTCGCAGGCATCGTCACCAGCATCGCAACCGAGATCGCCCGGAAATACGCGTCCGCGATGTCGCCCTCGCGATTGCGAAGCGCCGAAAAGCCGGGAAACAGCGCGCGACAGAGCGGCAGCACCAGTTCGACAGATGGCGCGATGCCGATCTCCCACCCGATGCTGTAGATGCCCACCTGCGTCGGTCCAAGCAGCCGGCCGATGACGAATGCGTCGACCCGCTCCTTGATCAACTGAACGATGGAGAGGACCCAGGCCCAGGTGGAGAATGCCAGCAACCTGCGCCACGCGCTGATCGTCAGCCTTGGGCGATAGGGATGCATCGTGTAGGAAAATCCCGCCCGAAGGGCGCGCGTGACGAAAATGCCGATCACGAGCGCCCAGTAGCTCGGCCAGAACCAGGCCGTGGTCATGGCCGCGATGATGCCGGCGATCCGCGGCACCACCAGGAGCTGGAACTCCTTGTCGAAGGCAAACTCGCGCTGGAAGTCGACGATGCCGATGTTCTCCAGCGAACTCAGGAACATCGCCAGCGCCAGCGCCATGAGAATAGACTGCAGGCGCGGGTCGCCGAAGAATTCGGCCACCGGCTGGGCGCCGGCAAAAATTACCAGGCCGGCCATCACGCCGCGCATCAGGTTCAGCGTGAAGGCTGTGTCGTACATGGCGCGATCCAGCGACTTCTCACGGATCAGCGCATCCTGGACGCCGATTTCCGCCAGCCCGTCGATCGCCTGGGAGAACGAGGTGGCGATCGCCACCAGGCCGAAGTCGCCAGGGACCAGGAGGCGCACGAGCAGGAGTGTGTTGGCGATGCCGAGCAGGCGTGTCGCGAATCGCCAGCCGATGATCCAGCCGGCCCCCTTGGCCGTCGCCACGGACAGCGAAGCCGTCCCTCCAGGCTTGCTCACGATACGCCGGTCTCCCGTCGAGGCGCCGAGGTCTGCCCCGCGCGCGGCATGTAGCCGAGCCCGATCCACCGGTTCAACCCCGCATTTCCTTGACGGCTCGGTCGTGCAGCGCCCGTGTCCAACGCGATATGGTATGAGGTAGCGCGGATCGAGGCCGCGAGGAGATTGGAACCGGATGTTCGCAGACTCCCTCAGGAGAAAGCTGGAGATCATCCGGCGGATTGTGTGGCGGAACTACCTGCTGGACCCTTCCATGGAGATGGTTTATCGAGATCTTTTCGTCCGGGATCTGAGCGACCTTGGCTTGAAGGACATCTACTACCCGGTCGGCGGCGCGGCGAGCCACAGCCTTCTCTATCTCTTGCTCCGCACCATTCGCGAATTCAAGGTCCGGACCATACTGGAACTCGGAGCGGGGCAATCGACACTGCTCATCGACGCCCTGAACGCCAAACTGCAGCGCGGCATGGACGTGACCACGGTGGAGCACGATGCCGAGTGGGCAACCCACATCCAGTCGCTTGTGTCTCATCGCGTACTGCACGCACCCCTGGCAAACGTGACCGTTCACGGCAAGGCAATCGATTACTATTCCGGAGGCTTCCTGCCGCCTGGCAAGCGGTTCGATCTGGTGCTGATCGATGGGCCGCCGGCGCATCTCGCCGACCGCCGGTTCGCTCGGATCGGCTGTCTGGATTTTCTGCCGGACATACTCGCCGAAGACTTCATGCTGATCATCGATGATGCCGAACGACAAGGCGAAGCCTACCTGGTGGCAAGACTGGCGGAGACGTTCAGATCGCGACAGGTCGCGGTGCACCAGGCGTCCATTGCCGGCATGAAGATGCAGGCCTGGTTCTGCGGCGGCGCGTTTTCCGGCGCCCAATATTTCTGACGGCGACTGTCAGGCGGAGCGGCTACTTTCGGGCGATCACCCAGGTCACGATCGGCCAGGCCGGCTCATTGAACGTTGCGACTTTGTGCAGCGGATGCCATTGCGCGTGTGGAACTGGGAACATGCGAAGCCCTGCCCAGTCGAGGACCCATGTCAGCCGATTCCCCCACCCTCCCGCGTCGATTACCTCACTGAAGTCGCGAGCCAAATAGGCCAACGCATCGGGAGTGAACCTCCAGTAGTCTTCCGGCCCCCAGTGAATTTCGTTGGTGAAACATGTTGTATGCAGGGCGATGCCGCCTGGCACCAATAGCCGATAGGTCTCGGAAAAAGCCTTCTGAGGATCGCCTTCCAAATGCTCCAGCACCTGGTCACTGACAACGATGTCAAACGTATTGTCTCCGAATTGCCTCATGTCCAGGAGACTATGATCAGGGTAGCTGACCTCTGTTATCTGACGGTCCTGGAGTCCGATCAGTTCGCAAAGGAACCGGGAGCCACTGACCGACAAGCAGCGCTGCTCATCTCTCCAGCTCGTGTCGCCAAGTTTTTCGTGGATGCGACTGTACATACTATATCGCATGATATGGGGACCGTGTGGCAGACGGGATGCCAGCGTCCCGAAGATCGTGCGAATACCCCATCGGACAGATGACCCAAGCAAGGATGCCGGATTCATGATGTTGAGCTCCTCCGCGCACGGCTTTCGGTCATCACCGGCTCTGTATTTCAGCAGGAGCGTATGACGCCGGAGATGCAACCGCCAGCCAGGGCGTTGCATGCCGCACTGCCCTGCCATAGCGTCCCGCCATCGCTCTCCAGCCGGGGAAGGATGCCGTCGATGCCGCTTTATCGTCTGGCCGGTGTTGTGTTCTGCGCCTCTGTCTACGCCGCCGGCGCATGCCCGGCACTCGCCGACGTGATCGACGGGCACTGGTGCTTCCAGGACGGCAAGCGCATCTCCATCCAGGGCCCGGCCATCGTCACACCCGCCGGCAGCCAGATCCAGGGCGACTATTCGCGCCACTTCTTTACCTATGTGGTACCGCAGGCCGACCCGGACGCGGGACAGACTGTCTCCATGACCTTGATCAATGAGGATACTGTGCATTTGCGCATCGGAACCGCTCCGTCCTATTCGTCTGACGGGCCGGTGCAGGTCTGGCACCGCTGCGGCCCGCCGACGAGCTGACGCCAGACGTAGGACAGGACACCCATGCCCGACGACTCACCTTCGCCACGTCCGCAGCAGACCGCGCCGGTCGGATGGGAACCGGAACTCGCCGAACTCCGTGCGCGCCTGGCGCTCGCCAAGGAGATGGGCGGCGCGGAGCGCGTCGCCCGCCAGCACAAGGGCGGCCGCCTCACCGTCCGTGAGCGGATCGACCGCATGCTGGATGCCGGCAGCTTCCACGAGATCGGCGCGATCGCCGGCAAGGCGACCTACGACACGGACAGCAAGCTGATTACCGCCTTCACCCCCGCCAACTGCGTGTTCGGCCGCGGCACGGTGGACGGGCGACCGGTGGTGATCGCCGGCGATGACTTCACGCTGCGTGGCGGTTCGGCGGATGCCTCGATCAAGGGCAAGCCGAAGATGTCGGAGCAGATCGCGGCCGAGTTCCGCATGCCGATCATCCGGCTTGTCGAAGGCTCCGGCGGCGGCGGTTCGGTGAAGACCATCGAGACCACCGGGCGCGCCAACCTCCCCGGCGGGCTGTCGGAGACCACCTCGTTCGACCTGGTGGCCAACAACATGGGCGCCGTGCCGGTGGTGGCGCTGGGCCTGGGCTCGGTCGCCGGTCTCGGCGCCGCGCGGCTGGCCGCTAGCCACTATTCGGTGATGGTGAAGGAAATTTCTGCCGTGTTTGTCGCCGGCCCTCCGGTGGTGGAGCGGCTGGGCGAGCCGCGCACCAAGCAGGAGCTCGGCGGCTGGGAAGTGCAGATCGCCTGCGGCGCGGTCGATCACGTGGTGGATACCGAGGACGAGGCGTTCGAAGCCACCCGCCGCTTCCTGTCCTACCTGCCCGGCTCGATCTGGGACGTGCCGCCGCGTGTGCGCAACTGGGACGACCCGGAGCGGCGCGACGAATTCCTGATCGCTGCGATCCCGCGCGACAAGAAACAGGCCTACCACATGCGCCGGATCATCGAGGCGTTGGTGGACAAGGGCAGCTTCTTCGAGATGGCGCGCGGCTTCGGCCGGCAGATCATCACCGGCTTCTGCCGCCTCGACGGCTGGCCGGTGGCGCTCATGGCGGGCGATCCGCTGTTCCACGGCGGCGCCTGGACGGCGGATGCATGCAACAAGATCATCCGCTTCGTCGACATGGCTCAGACTTTCCATCTGCCGATCGTGCATCTGGTGGATTGCCCCGGCTTCCAGGTCGGCCTCGCCGCCGAGAGCACCGCGGTGATCCGCTGGGGCGTCCGCGCGCTGTCGGCGATCAACCAGACCACCGTGCCGTGGTGCAGCATCGTGGTGCGCAACTGCTACGGCGTGGGCGGGCTGGGTCACCAACCGGTGAGCCATCTCTGCCAGCGCTATGCCTGGCCCTCGGCGAGCTGGGGCTCCTTGCCGCTGGAGGGCGGCATCAAGGCGGCCTACCGCGCCGAAATCGACGCCTCGCCCGACCCCGCGGCCAAGATGCAGGAGATCGAGGCCCGGCTGGACCAGCTGCGCTCGCCCTACCGCACCGCGGAGTCCTTCTGGGTGGAGGAAGTCATCGACCCGCGCGACACCCGCCGCCTGCTGTGCGAGTTCGCCAACCTGGCCGCGCCGCTGCGCACCCCAGGCCCGTCTGCGTTCACCATGCGGCCGTGAGGCCACTCCCCCTCCCCAACCCTCCCCCGCTTCGCGGGAGAGGGGGCTCAGTGCCCCTTGTCCCGCGAAGCGGGGGAGGGTTGGGGAGGGGGGCCAGCGACGGCCTGCCATGCGCCCAGTCCGGTTGAAGATTCGGCGTTTTGCGCCTAGGGTGATTGACGGGAGAGGGCCCTAGCCGCACAACAAAATCGCGGGGAGTGAGGCCACGCGTCGGCGCGTTTGCGCGCCGAGGGAGAGGAGTCCGACTTGCAGCCCACCGACATCGGTAACCCCGACTACTTCCATAAAGTGGTCGACTGCCAATGGGCGTGTCCCACCCATACGCCCGTGCCTGAATACATCCGGCTGATCGCCGCCGGTCGGTATGCCGATGCGTTCATGGTCAACTGGAAATCCAACGTTTTCCCCGGGATTCTCGGCCGCACCTGCGACCGGCCCTGCGAGCCGGCCTGCCGCCGCGGCCGTGTGGAAGAAGAACCGGTGGCGATCTGCCGGCTCAAGCGCGTCGCCGCAGACTACAAGGGCGACATCCGCCACCGCCTGCCCAAGCCGGCCGAACGCAGCAACGGCAAGCGAATCGCCCTGGTAGGCGCCGGCCCCGCCTCGCTGACCGTGGCGCGCGACCTGGCGCCGATCGGCTACGAACTGGTGGTGTTCGATTCGGACCCGCGCGCCGGCGGCATGATCCGCAGCCAGATCCCGAAATTCCGTCTGCCCGAGAAGATCATCGACGAGGAGGTGGCCTACATCACCGACCTCGGCATGGAGATGCGCCTCGGCCAACGCATCGACAGCCTGAAGGCGCTGCTCGCCGAGGACTACGACGCGATCTTCGTCGGCTGCGGCGCCCCGCGCGGGCGCGACCTGCCGATCCCCGGCCGGCACGAGGCGGCGGCGAACATCCATATCGGTATCGACTGGCTGTCCTCGGTGTCCTTCGGCCATATCGACAAGATCGGCAAGCGCGTGATCGTGCTCGGCGGCGGCAACACCGCGATGGATTGCTGCCGCTCGTCGCGTCGCCTGGGCGGCGAGGACGTGAAGGTGATTGTGCGCAGCGGGTTTGAGGAAATGAAGGCGTCGCCTTGGGAAAAGGACGATGCCATGCACGAGGACATCCCGATCCTGAATTTCCTCGTGCCCAAGGAGTTCACCCACACGGACGGCCGGCTGACGGGCGTGATGTTCGAGACGGTGAAGGCCGAGTACGACGCCAAGGGTCGCCGCAGGCTGGTGCCGACCGGCGAGCCCGATCAGCACTTCGAATGCGACGACGTGCTGGTCGCGGTCGGGCAGGAGAACGCCTTCCCGTGGATCGAGCGCGATATTGGCATCGAGTTCGACCAGTGGGACATGCCAATCGTCGATGAAGCGACGATGGGGTCCACCAACCCGATTGTGTTCTTCGGCGGCGACGCCGCGTTCGGGCCGAAGAACATCATCTGGGCGGTGGCGCACGGGCATCAGGCGGCGATCTCCATCCATAAGCTCTGCCAGGGCGAGGATGTGCGCGACCGGCCGCCGCCAATGGTGAACCTCGCCTCGCAGAAGATGGGCATCCACGAGTGGAGCTATGACAACGACATCTCGATGGACCTCCGCTTCAAGGTGCCGCACCGCGACAAGCAGATCGCGCTGCGCGACATCAAGGCCGAGGTCGAGCTGGGGTTCGACGACAAGCTGGCCTTCGCCGAGGCGCAGCGCTGCCTGAATTGCGACGTGCAGACGGTGTTCACCGACGCGCTGTGCATCGAGTGCGACGCCTGCGTCGACATCTGCCCGGTGGATTGCATCAGCTTCACCGAGAACGGCGAGGAGCCCGAGCTTCGGCTGCGGCTGAGCGCTCCGGCTTTCAATGAGAGCCAGGACCTTTATGTATCGGGCGCACTGAAGACCGGCCGGGTGATGGTGAAGGACGAAGACGTCTGCCTGCACTGCGGCATGTGCGCCGAGCGGTGCCCCACTGGCGCTTGGGATATGCAGCGCTTCCTTCTCGATGTGGCACAGGCGGAGCACGCATGTTGCAGTCTACAGAACGCGTAACTGGCCTCCAGCGCGTCAACGACTTCGTCGTCAAGTTCGCCAACGTCAACGGATCGGGTTCGGCCAGCGCCAACACGCTGTTCGCCAAGTCGATCCTGCGCATGGGCGTGCCTATCACGCCGCGCAACATCTTCCCCTCGAACATCCAGGGTCTGCCGACCTGGTACGAGGTGCGGGTGTCGGAGGCTGGGCATCTCGGCGCACGCGGCGGCGGCGTCGACCTGATGGTGGCGATGAACCCGCAGACCTGGACGCAGGACATCGCGTCCATCGAGCCGGGCGGCTACCTGTTCTACGACTCGACCAAGCCGATGCCGCCCTCGAAGTTCCGCGACGACATCGTGGTGATCGGCGTGCCGCTCACCGAGATCACCAACAAGGCCTATACCGAATCGCGGCAACGGCAGTTGTTCAAGAACATCGTCTATCTCGGCGTGCTGTCGGCGCTGCTGCAGATGGATGTGGCCGAGATCGAGAAGCTGCTGGGCGAGCAGTTCCGCGGGCGCGACAAGCTGGTGGCGGCGAATGTGCAGGCGCTGCACATGGGACGCGACTATGCGCTGAAGAATCTGGACTGCCCGATTGGCCTGACGCTGCGCCGCGCCAGCGCAGTGGGCGACCGCATCTTCATCGAAGGCAACGCCGCCGCCGCGCTGGGCGCGGTGTATGGCGGGGCGACGGTGTGCGCCTGGTATCCGATCACGCCCTCTTCGTCACTCGCCGAGGCGTTCACCCGCTACTGCAACCGCTACCGGGTGGACCCGCAGACCAAGAAGGCCAAGTTCGCCATCGTGCAGGCGGAAGACGAGCTGGCATCGATCGGCATGGTGATCGGCGCGGCGTGGAACGGCGCGCGCGCCTTCACGGCAACATCGGGCCCGGGCATCTCGCTGATGCAGGAATTCGTCGGCCTGGCGTATTTCGCCGAAATCCCCGCAGTGATCTTCGACGTGCAGCGGTCCGGCCCGTCCACCGGCATGCCGACACGCACGCAGCAGACCGACATATTGAGCTGCGCCTACGCCTCGCATGGCGACACCAAGCACGTACTGCTGTTCCCGGAAGATCCATACGAGTGCTTCGAGTTCGGCGCACTGTCCTTCGACTTGGCCGATCGGCTGCAAACCCCGATCTTCGTCATGCTCGACCTCGAGATCGGCATGAACGAGCGGCTGACGAAGCCGTTCACCTGGGACGACAGCCGCAGGATGGACCGCGGCAAGGTGATGACCGCCGAGGAGCTCGATGCCGGCAAGGATTTCGGCCGCTACATGGACGTGGACGGCGACGGCATCCCCTATCGCACCTATCCTGGCACGCATCCGACGCGTGGCGCTTTCTTCACCCGCGGCACCTCGAAGGACCGCCGCGCGCGCTACAGCGAGGAAGGCTCCGACTACGCCGAGAACATGCTGCGGCTGCTGAAGAAGTTCGAGACCGCCAAGCAGTTGGTGCCGCGACCCATCGCGCGACAGGCGAAGCAGCCGACACGGCTCGGCGCGATCTATTTCGGCTCGACCAGCCCGGCGATGAACGAGGCCGAGGAGATCCTGGCCGAACGCGGTATCCACCTCGACCTGCTGCGCGTGCGCGGCTTCCCGTTCCACAACGACGTGAAAAGCTTCATCACCGAGCATGACCAGCTCTTCGTGGTGGAGCAGAACCGCGACGCGCAGTTGCGCACGCTGCTGGTGAATGAGCTGGAGATCGATCCCGCCAAGCTCACGCGCGTGCTGCACTTCGACGGCACGCCGATCACCGCGCGCTTCATCTCCGATGCCATCGCCGACAAGGTCGACTCGCTGAAGATCGTTCCGTTCCGCAAGGCCGTGCCATGACATTCCTGCCCAAGCCGAAGCTGCATCATCCCGCGCTGCCGACCAATTCGCTCGGCTTCACGCGGCGCGACTACGAGGGTGCGGTATCAACGCTGTGCGCCGGCTGCGGCCACGATTCGATCAGCGCGGCGATCGTGCGCGCCTGCTTCAACCTGGAGCTGCCGCCGCATCGCATCGCCAAGCTGTCCGGCATCGGCTGTTCGTCGAAGACACCGACCTATTTTCTCGGCGCGTCGCACGGCTTCAACTCGGTGCACGGGCGCATGCCATCGGTGCTGACCGGCGCCAACCTGGCGAACCGCGACCTGATCTATCTCGGCGTGTCCGGCGACGGCGACAGCGCTTCGATCGGCATCGGCCAGTTCGCCCACGTCATGCGGCGCGGCGTGAACATGACGTACATCGTCGAGAACAACGGCGTATACGGCCTGACCAAGGGGCAGTTCTCCGCCACGTCCGACAAGGGCGCCAGAAGCCGACGTGGCGTGGTGAACAACGACGAGGCGATCGACCTGATCGGCATGGCGCTGCAACTCGGCGCCACCTTCGTCGCGCGCAGTTTCTCCGGCGACAAGGAACAGTTGGTGCCGCTGATCGAGGCGGCGCTGAAACACCAAGGGGCAGCCTTCATCGATTGCATCTCGCCCTGTGTCGCGTTCAACAATCATGAAGGCTCGCACACCAGCTTCGACTATGTGCGCGAGCACAACCTGGCGGTGAACTATCTCGACGTGATCACCGGCCGCGAAGAGATCACTGTCGAATATGCCGCCGGCACGGTTGAGATGGTGAAGCAGCACGACGGTTCGCTGCTGCGCCTGCGCAAGCTCGCCAACGACTACGACGTGCATGACCGGATCGCCGCGATGACCTATCTGCAGGAGAAGCACGCGGCGGGCGAAATCGTCACCGGGCTGCTGTATGTCGATCCGGAGCCGGAAGACCTGCACCACCACATGAACACGGTGATCACGCCGTTCAACGAGCTCGACGAGGCGGCGCTGTGTCCGGGCTCGGCCGCATTGGATAAGCTGAACGCCAGCCTGCGCTAGTACCGTCATGGCCGGGCTTGACCCGGCCATCCACGCACCAGCAGCGCGGCAGATGGCCGGGTCAAGCCCGGCCATGACGGCCTGAACTCTCTCCGGCTTCCAGGACCGGTCCACTTCCACGTCGATCAGCGTCGGCCCATCCGCCCGCAGCGCGTCCGCCAGCAATTCCTGCACTTCTGCAAGCTTGCTCGCCCGATGTGCCGTAAGCCCGAACCCGCGCGCGACGGAAACGAAATCGACGCGCGGATTGACCAGATCCATCCCGACGTAAGTATCGGTCTGTGCGGCGAGCGCCTTCATCGCGTTCGTTCGCTGCTCTAGGCTCCGGACTCAATTAGATCCACCACCTGAAGAGTAGGGCGAGCGTGACGGTGGCGCGAAAGTTTCTGGCCAGCTTGTCGTATCGTGTTGCGACGCGTCGCCAATCCTTCAAGTGCGAGAAGGCGCGCTCGATCACGTTGCGACCCTTGTAGGACGCCTTGTCGAACGGTGGGATTTTCTTACGGGTCGGATTGGGCTTGATGACCGGGGTGCTGCCCCGTGCAATCAGGAATTCGCGAAACTTATCGCTGTCGTAGGCGGTGTCGGCCAGCACCTCTGCGGCCTTCGGCAGGTTATCGATCAGGCCTGCCGCCGAGCGAACATCGCCCATCTGCCCAGGGGTGAGATCGAAGGCAATCAGACGGCCGGAAGCGTTGGCGACGGCATGAATCTTGGTCGTCCGCCCGCCGCGGCTGCGTCCGATCGCCTGCTCTTGCGCCCCCCTTTTCCCCCTGCGGCGCAGCGATGCGCCTTGGAGGTGGTGCTGTCGATGCTCTGCGATCCGGTCGATCCCAGGTCCACCAACGCGGCCAGCATCGTCTGCCAGATGCCAGCCTTCGACCAGCGGTTGAACCGATTGTAGATCGTGGTGTGCGGACCATACACCTCCGGGCAGTCGCGCCAACGGCAGCCAACCTTCAAAACGTGGACGATGCCACTGATGACTTCCCGGTTGCGCTGCGGTTTCACGCCGCGCCGGCTCATTGGGACGAGCGGTTCCAACACCGCCCATTGCCGCTCGCTCATCCAGAATTCGTTGGCCATCGCTCCGCCCCTATCAATCAAGGAGCTTGAATCCGACCCGCCCGAGCCGGGGCAAGGAAATAATTGGGTTCCGAGCCTAGCGATCGATGCCGCCATAGTTGAAATCGACTGTCCTGGCGGTGTCGGGCCGCGTCGGCGTGCTGCCGTACTGATCCCATAAATAGGCAGCAAAATAGCTGCGGCCGGTCCGCAGGCTTGCCTGCAGCAGGGTCAGTGCGGCCGCCTGCACCGATTGCGCTGTCCACAGGAACGTCACCAACGCATCCGATGTGACCGACAGACCCTGGAAGCTCAGCAGGCGATAGAAGTCTTCCATGGCCGGATCGACCGCGTCATGGCTGTCGGCCGCCTCGGCCTGTCGCAACAATGCCGATTGCTCGGTGAACTGCTCTGCCGACAGCACGCCGGCCGCACGGAGATGGCTCAGCCGCTCCTGCCTCTGATGCAGGATGCTGGCGCGCTGGAGCAAGGCATCGGCGGCGCCAGGAGCCGGCAGCGCGAGAGACGCGGGAAGCCGGTTCTTCAGGCCGGCCTCGAGGCAGCCGATCATCATCGCCGACCATTCGGCGAGTTCGCGATCGAATGCCAGACGCCGGGAATCCTGCGGCAACTTGTCCAGGCCCCAGGGGTTCGCGGCCCAACCATCGCTTTTCGACGCGGCGCCATCGGCGATGAAATGGAACCGCAGGTCGATCACATCGCGCCGGTTGGCGACGCGGAAGCCGGAAGTGACGGTGTTTGCCGGCAGGCGCAGTCCTCGTCTGACCGCCGTCGCCTTCGCCTGCCGCCAGCCCTCGGCCGTGTCCGCGCCCGAGTCCCAAAGCGTGTGCGTGATGAAGAAGCATGCGGCGTCCCAACCCGCCCGGCTGCGGACCACTGTGAGCACGAGGTCGGACCGTTCGCAGTCCGTGGCGATGCCCCAGCCATCCGCCACCGCCATGTCGTTGACGTTGATCTCCGCCATCGCATCCAGCGCGCCGGAGGGTGAGATGCGGAACAGCACGAGGTTCCAGATCGTGCCGTAGCTGCCGAGACCCGTGCCTTGTGTCACCGTACCAGGTGCGCGGCCGGCAATGATCCAGTTGCCCTCCGGCAACGGCACCTGCTTGCCGGCGATTGCCAGCACCGGCGGCGCAACATCGCCCACCGCTGGTTCGGCGCGAGCGGCAGCGGCGACCAGCATGGCGAGCAGGAGCAATGCGGCAGTGCGTTTCACGACGAAGCGCCGGTCAGTCGGTCGACGTCGCCGATATGGGCCAGGGCCGGCCAAGGCACATTGTGCTGCGTCGCCTGGCTCGTCGCACGATCCCAGCTCGCCTGGTTGGCGGCTTGGATCAATGAATGCGCCACCTGCTCGGTCAGCGTGATCGCGATGGCGAGCGGCCCGCTCTGCGTGATGCCATAGGCGGTGACGAAATTGATCAGTGGCGTGCTCACCCGATAGAACCAGCCATCCATGGTGGCGGAACCGAATTCGTCCTCCGCGCTTCGGGGCCGCTCGGTCTGCGCCGCCTGCTGCTGGGACAATGCGTCAGCCGCGGTGATGATGCCGTTGCGTTGCAGCGTCTCCAGCGCGAGCAATCTGCGGTCCAGTGCCGGCGTGTCGCTCAACAGTGCCGCGCGCAGCGGCCCGTCGAGCGGCGGACCGGAGAGCTGGTTCGCCATCCCCTTCTCGAACTCGGGCGCAAACCGCGCCGCCCAGGCGAGCAGGATACGCTGCGCTTCGTCATGTTCCGGAAACAATGCCGGATCGAAGTGCAGCCTTGCATCGACGACATCCTGCCGGTCGCTGACCATGAATGCAGCCGTCAGCATGGTTTCGGCGATACGCAGATGATGCGCGGCGATGAAACTCCGCGCCTGCTGCCACGCCGGTGGACCATTGGCGGCGGTCTGCGTGGCGGTGATGACGATGCAGGAGAAATCGAGCCGGCTGCGATAGCGTACCAGCCCCAGCTCCGGCGTGACGCTTTCGCATGTGCCGCGCGGTTCCCAGCCGTCGCTCACCGCGATGTCGTTGGTGTTGAACTCAGCAATCGCGGTGACACGATCGCCGGTGCGCTGCAACAGTACCGCGGTGCGGATAACGCCGAACGGCCCGACCGCATCATGCGGCAGCGCCTGCCCGCCGAGCCCGGCGACGAACCATTCACCGCGCGGCAGCGGAAGCTGCTTGTCGGCAAGCCGAACGCTGGCCTGCACCGTCTCACCGGGCTCCATGGCCTGCGCCGGAAGCATGCCGACCGCCAGCAGCACGAACAGCGCGGCGATCATACATACGGCAGACGGAGATCGCGGCACCGTCCTCTGTTCGTCATGGCCGGGCTTGTCCCGGCCATCCGCCGCGGCACAGGTGCTGGCACGGATGGCCGGGACAAGCCCGGCCATGACGGAGAAACCGCGATCAGTCGGCGGCATTCTCGAACTCCCGCCCGAGATTGAGCCGCAGCTTCACGCGGTCAGCGGCCGCCAGCGGCGCGAGGCCCTGGCGCGGCAATTTGCCGAGCGGACCGATCGTGCTTTCGGCGAGCAGGGGACCGGCGACCGACGCGACCGCCCGCGCGGTGGCAGGCGACAGAACGGACAACAGATAGACCGGCAGCGTCGCGCGGTAACGCCCGTCCGCGATATTGGCGAAGCTCGGGGTCACGCCCTCCAGCGGCAGTGCGGTCTCGAGCTCCGGCTCCGCGAGCAACACGGCAACACCGACCAGCGCGATCGCGGCACCGCCCTGGCTGCGCAGCCAGGCGGAGACGGTGAATTTGTCGCTGGCACGTGCCACCGTGCTGTCCGCCCGCACCGTCGTGCAGACAGCCATGCGCTTGATCGAATCCGCCGGCAGCACCGTTGCGGCCCTGGCGGCGCATCCTTCGTACAGCAGGATTTCCGCAACGATCCGGTTTTCGATGGTGTCGACCGGCGGCAGCAGCACACGGATCGGTGCATCGGGCAGGGCCGGGTCCAGATCACGCCAGCGCATCGTCCGGTTCGCGGCAAGCGCACCGTCCGGCCCGGGCACGTCGCGCACCAGCGCGCGGTACAGGATATCCGGTGTCAGACCGAAGCTTGCACCGCCGGTCATGGCGATGACGGCGCGGCGGCCGATCAGCGATTCGATCAGCCTGCCGCCCTTGGCTGCGGCGCAGGCGTCGCGCTGACGCCGCGTCAGCGTCTGTGAGGCAAGCGCAAGCCGCGCCGACGCATCGGGCCGCGTCGCACAGAACCGATTGGGCAGCTCGCCGCGCGGCTTGGCGTTCCAGTCAAGCCCGGTGACCTCCGCCGGCCGCAGATCGGCAAGCTCACTCTGCACCAGCAGCAGAGGCTGAGCGGCGGCGGCTGGACACAGCACTGCAAGCAGGACTGGAAGCAGCCAAAGTCGCAGCGAGCCGCGCGACAGCCGCAGGCGCGACGTCACTCGGTCTCGCGCTCCGTCACGAAGTCCTGCGCGCGCATCAGCCGGTCGATGTCGCGCTCCTCGCGCGCCAGATCGCGCATCGCCGGGGAGTCGCTGGGATGCTGCGCCCAGAAGGCATCCTGGTAGACCACGTCGTACCAGTTCTGCATCGCATTGATACCCATGTCGAAGGTCAGGCCGGCGACGAAGGTGCCGGCGATGATCGCGGCCGTGAGGCTCAGCGGACCCATGGCGGTGATCCCTCCTTTGGCTCAGAACGTATCATAGGCGAGTTGTGCATTGCCGGCGATCACCCGCGTCAGCGCGCGCTCGCCGAACATCTGGAACAGCAGCGGCGTGGTGAACGTGTCCAGCAGCGTGGAGCTGATCAGGCCGCCGAAGATGGCGACGGCGACGGGATGCAGGATCTCCGCCCCCGCGACATCCGAGGCGAACAGCAGTGGCACCAGCGCCGCCCCCGCCGCGAGTGCGGTCATCAGCACCGGAATCAGCCGTTCCGCCGAACCGCGCAGGACGAGGGCACGGCCCACCGGCATGCCCTCGTGCAGATGCAGGTTGATGAAATGACTCACCTTCAGCAGTGAATTGCGCACAGCCACGCCGGTGACGGCGATGAAGCCGATCATCGCCGCGAGGTTCAGGTCCATTCCCGCGATCCACAAGGCGGCGACGCTGCCGACCAGGGCGAGCGGTATGTTGCCCATGATGATCAGGCACAGGACGGCGGAGCGGAAGCGTTGCTGGAGAACGATGAAGATCAGCAGGATCGAAACCGGCGTGAGGATGGACAGCATCATGCGGCCCTCCTCGCCCTGGCGGAAGTCGCCTTCCAGGCTGGTGCGGTAGCCGATCGGCAAGGCGGTCCTCGCGATCACCTCACGCATCCTGGCGACGATTTTGGCGGTGTCGGCCTTGCCGGCCAGGTTTGCCATCACCGCGATGCGCCGCGCGTTCTCCTCATGCATGATGTTCGAGGGGCCCGACGTTATCGTGACGTTCGCGAACGAGGAGATCGGCACCGACCCGGACGGCGTGTCGATCCGCAGCAGGCGCAACGCGTCCGGCGTGCGGTCGGCGTCGTCCAGCCGGATCACCACGTCGAAGCGGCGGCCGTTCTCGATCACCTGCGAGACGGTGTGGCCGTTGGAGAAGCTCTCCAGGATCTGGGTGATCTGTGCCGGCGTGATCCCGAACAGCTTCGCCCGCGCATAGTCGATGGCGACCCGCAGTTGTGGGGCGAAGGTCTGCTGCTCCACCACCAGGTCGACGAGGCCCGGGATGTGCGAGAAGTCGTCGCGCATGCCCATCGCCAGCGTGCGCAGGGTCTGCAGGTCCGGACCGAATATCTTCAGCACGATGTCGCCACGGACCATGTTGTCCTGCGACTGCATCCGTTCGATCAGGAACTGCGTGACGTTCAGGTCGCCGGAGAATATCGCCATCCGGTTGCGTATGTCGTCCATCACCTCGTGCAGGCCGCGGCCCTTGTCCAGCCTGATCTTCAGCGGCCACTCGTTGTCGTTCACCGGGTCGACGTCGGAATCCGCTTCATAGCGCCCGCTGCGCCGCTGCAGCCGAACGACCTCGGGGATCCGGGCCAGAATCTGGTCGCCCATGTGGCCGATACGGAAGGACTCGGTCAGCGATATGTCGGGGTTCATCAACAGGGTGACGTAGATGTTGCCCTCGTTGAATTCCGGCAGGAAGGAGCGTGGCAGGAGGGGCACCGAGGCCGCGGCGAACAGGACGGCGATGCCCGCGACCGAGAGCACGATCCGCCCATGCTCCAGTACCCAGGTCAGCGCGCGCTCGTTGCGCCGCTTGAGCCAGCGCGCAACCAGTCCGCCATGCTCGCGCTGCAGCGCGCTCATGCGGGGGAACAGATAGGACGCGAGCGCTGGCGTCACCGTGATCGAGACCAGAAGGCTCGCGAAGATCGAGACAATGTAAGAGACGGCGAGTGGCGCGAACATGCGTCCCGACTGGCCAGGCATCGCCAGCAGCGGGACGAACACCAGCAGGATCACCATCGTCGCATAGACGATGCCGGAGCGAACCTCCTGCGAGGCCTTGGCGATCACCGTCATCACCGGCTCGGACCGTTGCAGCTTCCGGTTCTCGCCCAGCCGGCGCAGGATGTTCTCGACATCCACCACCGAATCGTCGACGAGTTGCCCGAGCGCGATGGCAATGCCGCCAAGCGTCATCGTGTTCAGGGTCGCGCCCATCAGATGGAACACGACGGCGCTGACCACGAGGGAGATCGGGATCGCCAGCAGCGAGATGATGGTCGGCCGGATATTGGCCAGAAAGACGATCAGCACGATGGAGACGATCACCGCTGCGTCCCGCAGCAGGCGGCCGACATTGCTGATCGCTTCCTTGATCATGTCGGCTTGGCTGTAGGCGATCTGCCCGAGCTTCACGCCGGGCGGCGCGGTCCGCTGCATTTCATCGAGCAGGGCGACGATCCGGTTCGCCACATGTACGGTGTTTGCCTGCGGCTGCTTGATCACCTCGAGGTTCACCGAAGGGACGCCGCCGTAGGTGCCGTCGCCGCGCTTGACCCTGGGTGCGAACGTGACCTCGCCGATCTGGCCGAGCAGGATCGGTATGCCCTCGCGATAGGCGACGACGAGGTTGCGCATGTCGTCGAGGTTCGTCGTCCTGCCGATGTTGCGGACGGTATACTCGGTGCCATGGACATCGGCGAACCCGCCCGTGGTATTGGTGCCGAATGCCTTGAGGGTCTTCTCGACTTGCTCGAGCGAGACCTCCATCTGGCGCATCATCACCGGGTTCGGGATGAAGCGGTAAGTCCGCACCTCGCCGCCGATCGGGTACACCTCCGATACGCCCTCGGTGGCGAGCAGCCGCGGGCGCAGCACCCAGTCGACATATTCCCGCAGGGCCATGGCATTCGCGCCGCCGGTGACCCCCATGTGCATGATCAAGCCGGTGGCGGCGGAGAGCGGTGCCATGTTCGGCACGACGCCGTCGGGCAACTGGTCGCGCACCAATTGCAGTCGCTCGGTGACGAGCTGGCGGGCACGAAAGGGATCGGTGCCCCAGTCGAACAGCACCTGGACGTAGGCAACCGCGTTGGCCGAGCGGCTGCGCACCGCGGTCACGCCCGGCATGCCGTTCAACACCATCTCGAGCGGCTGGCTGACCAGATGCTCGACATCCTCGGCCGCCAGCCCCGGCGCCTCGGCGGTCACGATGACCGCCGGCTGACGCGTCTCCGGCAGCAGGTCGATCGGCATGTCGCGCGCGATGATGGTGCCCCAGGCGACCAGGATCGCTGCCGCGACCAGCACGAAGATGCGATGGCGCAGGCTGAAGGTGACGATTGCCTGGAACATGCTGCCGTCTCAGCCGGGGCGGGAAGCCCGCGTCGCCTTCATGCCGCCTGCGCCGTGCCGACCGAGCCGGCAGCCGTCCGTTTCCGCCCGCCGCGCCGCCAGAGCATGAACAGCGCGGACGCGATCGCGCCGATGCCACCCGAGACAAGCGCGATGGAGACCTTGGAAGCGATGTTCGGCTTGGCGTCGCTGCCGGAATTGTCCGGCAGATCGTCGTAGGCGATCTCCGCCTGGACATCGCCGGTCGCGTCCGGTGAGCGCAGCGAGACCATGAAGGCATCGTGCATGTGACCGGCACGGTTGAATGGCGCGACGAACAGACCGTCGCTTGCCCTGCTCATCTCCAGCGAGGTGCCGTCGGCCGAATCGACGCCCAGTTCCGCATCCTTGACCGGGGCGTTGTCCTCCACCCGATCGACGAACGCATAGAGGTGGTCGTTGGCAGCGATCAGCACGACGCTGACGCCGCCGATCTGGATCGCGGTGCGCGGTGCGGGCTTCGGTGCCTCGTCATCCGCGCGCGCGATCGACGGCGCGAGAAGGACGAGGCAGCACGTGGCGCCGATCGCCAGGCAACGGCTGATCGAGCCGGACAGCGTAGCGCCCGACGCTGACATGCCGAACCAGCGCAACGCCTGCCCTCCTTGATGTCATCGAGGATACCGAATAATTGATCGTATGGAAGGTTGCGCTGCCGGTCAATCAACTTCTTCTGATTCGAGCGCGAGCTTCGAGTGGCAACTTCGCAGACAGGGGGCCTCACGTTGCAACGCTGCCATGGCGGAATCGCATCTGCCTGCCTTGCCCTGTCCATAGTGCTGCCGGCACTCGCGCAGACCCAGGCGCGGGTCGTGAAGAACGCCAGCATGCAGCTCCTCACCGGCGATGACGGCAAGGACGATACCGATGTTTTCACGATCACCGTCACCAATTCCGACGGCAAGTTCCTCGAGCGCGCGTTCGACGCCAAGGAGGAGATCAAGCCGGGGATGACCTTCAATTTTTGGCTCAACCGCATCCGTGCGGAACCGATCGGGAAGGTGAAGGGCAGCAAGATCAGCTTCCGCATCGACCCCAAGGGGGACGAACACTGGGTGGTCAAGGAGGCGCGGCTCACGGTGAACTACGAAACCGGCCCCGCCGAACACTGGCACTGGGGGCCCTTCGTCCTGGAGACGAAAGGCGCGGCCCCCTTCACGGTGGAGTACACGCTGAGCGACGACAGGCGGTACTGAAACCCTACTGCAACTGCGCCAGCAGCCGCACGCCGCGGACGACGACGCGCGAGCCTTCCTTCAGCCCGTCCACGATCAGCACGCTGCGCCCGTCCAGGTCCTGGATCCGTACCGCATGCGGCAGGAAGACCTCGGGCTCGCTCTGCTCCCACACCTCCTGAACCCCGTCGGAGCCAACGGTCAGTGCATCGCGCGTCACCGGCAGCCCGCGCTGCGAGCGGTTCTCGCTCTGCACGGCAACCGTCACTGGCCGACCGACGCGCAAGCCATCGGGCGGATTCTCGATGCGGAACAGGATCGGCGTGGATTGCTGCTGCAAGGCGAGCCCGCTGCCGACGAAGGACAGCGCAAGCGCCTGGCCCTCCGGTGTCATCGCTGTTGCCTTCGCGACACGCTGCGCGCTTTGCGCCACGGTCGGATCGGGTGCGGACGCCTCGACCCACAGCATTTGCGGATTGACGATTTCGAACACCTTCTCGCCGGGGTGCACGATGCGGCCGGCAATCGCGGTGGAGACCGAGATCACGCCGTCGGTCGGCGCGCGCATCGCCTCCTGCGTCTGCAACAGCGGCAGCAGCGCCTCGCGCTCGCGCCGCAGGCCGGCGAGGCGCTGTTCGGACTGATAGATCTTGCCGTCGCGGAACGGGACGAAGGTGAACTGCTTGAGGATTTCCAGGTTCTCCGTCTCGACGCGGATGTCAGTGGTCAGCCGCGCGACCTCGCGGCGCACCTGCGTGCGATCGACGACGCCGACCGCGGGAACGACGTAGCCGAGCACCTGGCCTTTGCGGACCGTCTCACCGAGCACCGGCATGCCGGATGGTGGCGGCTCGATGCGCCCGAGCAGGCTTGCTTCCACGTCGCCATGGGCGTGCGGATCGGGAACGATGCGGCCGGACAGCTTCAACGTCACCGGCACCTCGGCCGCCACCACGCGCGCCGTGCGCACCTCGAACAGCCGCTGCAGCGGCTTGGGAACGAAGAACGAGCCGTCCGGGCGGCGTGCGCCACGGTCATAGATGAAATTGGCCAGCAGGCCGGGATCGATGTCCTGCTGCACCCGGGACGGCTCGGAAGAGCCGGTCGCCGGCGGCGTCGCCGGATCGGCGGACGCCATGGCCGTAGCCGCGCGGTCGGTGCTGGCGAGCTGAACCGCGGTGACGGCGCGCATGGCGCGGACCGGCGGCGCGGCCGACGCGCCGTCATCCGGCAAGGTCTTCAGATCGGGAATCGGATCGACGATCTCGGCCCGCGGCACCGGCGTGCGATTGATGCCGAACATGTAGGCGGTTTCCCACAGCGCCTCGCTTGTGCCCGACGCGACGGCGCCGATGCCGCTGACGACCGACCAGAGAACACCGGTGGTCGCGCCATACGCCGTGCCGACGACGCTGCCGGCAAGCTGCGCGGCGCTGCCCGGCAGGCTGGCGGAATTCTCCGGCGCGGTCGGTGCAGCTTGTTTCGGCGATAGCGTCGCGTGCCGCACGACCATGTCCGGATCATCGGCCGGCAGGTTGTCGAACCAGCGGGCAGCCATGGCGGCTTGCGGCAGTATCACGCCCAGCCAGAGTGCCAGGAGGAGAATGCTGCGCTCGTGCAGCCGAGGCCGGGTGGAGCGCGAAAAGCTCATTGCGTCGGTTTTCCTCCGGCATCGTCCGGCGCCGCGAACGCGTTCTCATATGCGGCCAGAGAATAGGACAGCAGCGCCTGAGTGGCGACGACGGCGGTGGCGCGGGCACGGACCCTTGCTACCCAATCGGCGCCGATGTCTGCGTCGTTCGACGCATCGATCTCGTCCGCCGCCTCGCTGAAGCGTCCGTCACGGGCCAAGGCACGAAGATGCTCGACCAGCTTTGCGTTGCCGGCCGGCGCCGCTCCGCCGAACAGCGTGGTGACCCGTGTCCAGCCACGGCTGGTCCAGGATGCCGCCGCATCGGAGCGAGCCGCCAGGCGTGCCACGACGACGTCGAATTCGTCGGCGAGGTCGCGCATCGTCGGCGCGCCAGCGCTCACCCGACGCAACTGTTGCAGAGCACGGTCTATTCCTGCCGGGAATGGACCAACGGAAGCCAGTGCGGCCACCTCTCGATTGATCGGCAGACCGGCATCCACGTCGCGCCGCAGGCGCAGTGCCAGAGTGAGCAGGCCGGTCGCACGCACGCGCCCATCGAGCGCCAGCGTCACCGAGCGAAGGTCCCTGGTCTGTTCCGACAGCTTGTCGACCGCGCGCGCCAGCGTCTCGCCGGCTGCGTGATCGGCTTTGAGCGCGGCCACGGCACGCGTCACGTCGGCATTCGTCGCCTGCTGCGCAGCCACCAGCCGGCCGATGCGCGCGTCATACTCCGCCAGGTGGGCGTTCAGCGCCTGCATCGCCTGCTCGCGCGCGAGACGCCACCCCGCCTCGATGGCAGGCGACGGTGCGAGCAGGCGCGATACCGCGTTGCCCTCGCCGACCCATGCATTCGCGGCATCGGCGATCACCGGCCGCAGTGTCGGCGCCGCAAGAGAAATGGCGGCCGCGATGAGGGCCACCAGCGCGCAGAAAATCACCAGCCACCGTCCGCCACGCCGTCGCTCGGACGCGGCAGGTTCCTTCGGTTGCCCCGCAACTTCCGACGCCGGCGGAGCGACAGAAGCCGTGGCATCCGCTGCAACGGTTGCCGCTGCTGAAATCGTTTGGCTGATCGGCACCACCACCGCTGGGCCGTCACCGCTGCGCGGACGGCGCGCTTCCTCGACGAGCGGTACCAGCGATACCTGCTCGCTCATCGCTTCGCGGTTCCCTGGCGAGACCACGCCTTACAGCGGACCGGAAGACACGCAAGCCGGAAACGCATGGAGCCCGAGCTTCTGATTCTGTTGGAAGTAGCGTAAGTTGACGCTACAGAACGTCCCGCTATGCGTCAACCGCCGTTATACTGTTTCACACCGGGCGGGCAGTGATTTAACGAAAGGCAGTTTCCGAGGAGTTGCCATGTACGGGATTGCGCAGCCGATCGGCATTCTCGTCCGCATGCTCGCCGTGCTGTTCCTGGTCGCCGCGACCTACAACCCGAGCGGCTACTCGTATTACCACTGGGCATTCCGCGGCAGCACCGATTACTGGGCACTGAAGATCTTCCTCGGTCTGCTGATCCTCTTCGGCTACGTGTTCTGTGTCTATGCGACATGGCGTTCGCTGCGGCTGATGCTGAGTGTGCCGCTGCTGCTGGTGATCTTCTGCTGCCTTTGGCTGCTGTCCGACTGGGGCGTGCTCGACCTGTCCGATTGGCTGCAACGCACGCTCGCGCTGGAAACCTCGCTCGTCATCCTGCTGGGGACCGGTGTCAGCTTCTCGCTCATCCGCTACCGGCTCAGCGGCCAGCTCGACTCGCGGACGCTCACCTGACCATGCTAGTTGATCTGATTATGCAACGGACCTGCCGGCCGAGGCAGGTCTTGCGATGACCGCGGCCGGCATCCTGGTCAGGACACTGACATGCTTCCTGCTGGTGTTCGCGACCTGGAATCCCACCGGATACAGCTATCTCTCCTGGGCCCGTTACAGCCCCAGCGCGACTGCTCCGGAGATAGCGGCGGCAGGCGCGGTTCTGCTGGGCCTGCATATCCTGTTCGTGCGGATCGCCTGGCTGTCGCTTGGTGCCGACGGCATCTCGGGCGCCGTTGCGATACTCCTCGCCGGCGTCTTCACCCTCGCCGAGTTCGGCCTGGTCGATCTCTGGCAGGGCGTCGCATGGACCTATCTGCTCCTGATGGGCTTCTCGCTCGTGCTGGCGATCGGCGTCACCTGGTCGCTGCTCAAGCGGCGCATCGTCGGCCAGTCCAACTATCTGAGCCCGCCGCCCTAGAGCACGTTCAGCATAACTGGAATCTCTCCGCTCGTGATGGGTATCGCTGCGCTCAACCCATCCTACAGGCTGGGGCGTAGGATGGGTTGAGCGCAGCGATACCCATCACGACTGGCGAGGCCTCGCCGCGTGTCCGGTCACGCTGAACCTGCCCTAATCCGGGTCGGGCACGGGCATGACCTCGGCCGGCAAGGGACGATGCCGCCGCCGCGCTCCGTTGACCGCGCCGACCAGCCGCCCGAACAGCGGCGGCTCGTCATAGCGATAGTCCTGGATCAGCAGGACAGCGAACAGGAACAGCCAGAAATTCAGGCGGTTGGCCGACCAGAGCACGAGCGGCCCGAGATAGACGGTGCCGAACGCGCTCGCAGCGAATGTCGCCAGTTCGGCCAGCAGGAAGCGAGGCGTGCCGTCGGGTGGCCCGGCCATCCAGACGCCGATCGCACGGATCAGCCAGAGCGTGACCGCCAAGGCAAGCCAAGCCTGCAGGTCGCGCCGCGCATCGTCGTAGCGCAGCGCGGCCAGCAGCGCGCCGGGCCCATGAATCGCCATGCTGCGCGCGAGTTCGACGAACTGCATGAGGCCAAGGTCCCAGAAGCCGCCAACCGACACGATGGCGTCCCAGGTCAGGCCTTCCGGCGGCAGGATCACCGCGAGCATGGCAATGCCCAGCATGATGCCGGCGAGAACGGTCGGATCCGCCAGCCCCCCGGCCCGTCGGCGCCAGGGGCGTGCCCAGAGCGCCACCCACTGCCAGGCAAGCAGCGGCGCAACGACGACGAACGCCCGAAGGGTGAAATGCCCGACCTCGCCGAGGACCTCGAGGACATCCATGGCGGGGCTCAGTGCCGCCGCGTGCCTCGCCAGCCAGCGGGCCGGCGCGCGAAGTTCACAATTCGACCCGGCGGTACCATCTCCGCGACCGCAGGAATCCGGCCCGGCGCGGTCGCCAGCCATTCTCGATCATGATCCGCTTGAGCTGGCGCCGCGCTTCCGCCTCGCCGATCGCATTGTCGGAGAAATCGCGCAGCACCTCGGCGGTGCGCCGGAACTGGCGGCGGGAGATCAACCCGCTTTTGCCGGCATGCCGGCTTAGCACCTGCTGGATGCGGCGCCCAGCTTCGGATTCGAATACGTAGCCGTTGTCCTCGGCCACCGAGCGCAGCGCGCCGCGGGCTTCGTCGAGCGGGAGTCCGAGCCTGGTCACCGCTTCCTCGAGCAGATGGCGTTCCTGCGTGCGATCGATGAACCGGCAGCCAAGTCCGTTCAGCTTCACCAGGTCTGCGAAGCGCCTCGCGTTGTCGTCGCTCCTGACCATCTCGCCTGCAGCCATCAATTTCGCGGCTCCCGCGCCCCCATCGGCACACGATATAATTGTGTTCACACCGCTGTGTAAACCCTGGAGCGAGAAGCGGACCGACTTCGACATGCCGGTGGCCCGGGACTGGTTTGGCGGGCGATGTCGATGTCATGACGAAATGGAGCTGCTTTGGCATCCGGCCGCGAGCCGCCCCTCCCGCGTCGGATTGCGCTCCGGCCGCCGCGGCATGCTAATAGATTGCAATGCTGAAAATGCGGCGATTGCGAACGGCCGCCACCTGCCGGTTTGCGGAGATTTCGACGTGGATCGCTCTACCCTGACCATGGCGTTCATGCTGGCGATCGCGGTCAATCCGGCGAGCGCGCTCGCCTGGCAGGGCCACCAGCCAGTCACCCGCGGCAATTTCGCAAATCCTGCCGCCGTGAGCCTTCACTGATCCGCTCGTACGGACATCACGTCCGGCGGCTCGCCAACCTGGCCTGGCACGGCATCGTGCGAGCCGCCTCCGGGCGCTCTTCGGCACTGCGCCCGGCGCGGCAATGGACGCTGAGCATCGGGCTGGTCGTGCTGTTCGCGGCGCTTGGCTGGTCGGCGCTGCCCCACGAGGTCACCGGGGAAGCATCCGCACTGAGTTTTCGCGACAATGCCGCCAACGGCTCCGGCATCGGCGCTCCCGTGTTCGTGCTGCGCGACGAAGGCTCGACGGTGCGGTTCGGCAACGCGGTCCTGGCGCCGGGCGGGGTGATCCGGGTTGGGCTCTACGATCCGCTCGACCCGTTGCTGGCCCACGCGACGGAACCCGTGTCGCTGCCCGGCGACCCGAGGCTGCTCTGGCTGCTCGCCTCGCCACGGGAACGTCAGGCCTTGCGCGACGCAACCGCCGATCTCGCACTTGCGCTGTCGCAGTCGGTGCTCGCCATCATGCGCTCACCCGAATTCGTCGGCGACTACCGTGACCGTTTCGTGCAACTGGTGCGCGCCGACCTGCGGAACGCCTGGCAGGCCACGCGCACAAGCGGCGCCTGGCAGGAGCTGCTGCACGGCTATGAGCCGATCCTGCGCGACACCGCCGCGCGTGAACTGCGCCCGATCATCGAGGCGCATTTCCGCGGCGTGCCCATGCGCATGCTGCGCGCCAATGCGTTGCAGATGATCGACCCGTTCCATGACACGCTATGGAACATGCTGCCGATCGAGGAGGCTCTCCAGGCGGCCTTCCAGGAGATCCGCGACCGCGAAATTCCCGAGCGCGCAGGCGGCCGGCTGCTGGAGGCGTCCCCCACCTCGGCCTTCCTGCGCGTCTTCCTGGAGGCGATGGGCAACGAACTGGCACACGATACCGCGCTGGAGGACCTGGTCGGTGAGTTGGTGTTCGACGAACGCTTCCGCCCCTACCTGAACGTCGCCATCGCGCGCGCCATCGACCTCGCGCGTATCGCGCCGCGCCTGCTGGTCAGCCTGCATGGCAGCACCGACCTGAACCCGGTGGCCGCGTTCGTGATCCGGACGCTGGTCTCCGGCCGGTCCGACCGGGTGGTCGTGTTCATGAGCCCCGCGCAGCGCGACGAGCTGATCGCGCTGGATCCCACTTTCGTGCATCCGCTGGACCATCTAGGGCCGAGCTGATGGCCGACATCGTCCCGCTTTCGTTCTCTCTCGCGGTCAGCGACCTGACGATCGTCCGGCCGGACGGCGAGGTGCTGCTGCGCGATGGGTCGCTCGAGATCAAGCCCGCCGAACTGGTATTGCTTGTCGGGCCCAGCGGCAGCGGCAAGTCGACCCTGCTGCTGCTGCTCGGTGGACTGCTGGAGACCGGACCAGGGAACTGGCAGGTCTCCGGCCGCCTGACCTGCGGCGACGAGAGCTTCGACCTGGCGCACGACCGGGCGGGCGTGGGCGGCGTGGTGTTCCAGCACTATGCCCTGTTCGACGATCTGGACGCGCAGGAGAACCTACGCATCGCGCTCGACCACGCACCGCGCGGAACGAATGCAATGGCGACGGACGTCGCCGCCATGCTGGCCGACATCAATCCGCGGCAATCGATCAGTTCGTGCAGCGGCGGGCAGCGCCAGCGTCTGGCGATCGCCCGCACCGTGATCGCCAACCAGCCGGTGCTGCTGTTCGACGAACCGAACTCCGGCCTCGACATTGCCTCGGCGCGCCGGCTGCTCGAGGTGATCCGCGGCCTTTGCGGCACCATGGGCAAGCCGGCGCTGATTGCGGTGCATCACTTCGAGGAACTGCTGCCGCTGGCCGACCGTGTGGTGGTGATCGATCCAAGGACGCGCCGCCTGGTCGAACTGCCGCCCGAGGCCGGGCCGGTGGAGGCCAGGCTCGAAGAGGCCGCGGCACAGGCCCCGCATGGTCCGTCCGATCCGTTGCAGCGCCTGTCGCGCTGGCGGCTGCCGTCCAGGCATCGCTCGCCCGCCTGGTGGTTCGGCCGCTACGTGGTCGGCTATTTCTGGCTGCTCTGCGCCGCGCCGATCATGCTGCTGTACATGGGCGCCGGCGCGGTGATCATCGGCTTCGTCACGGTGTGGTTCGGCTTCAACTACCACTCGTTCGGCGGCATCCTGAAATCCGTGCTGCATGACGAGACGCTCGTCGGCCTCGGCATGGTGCAGTCGCGCGTCGCCATCCCGTTGATCGCAAACCTACTGTTTGTTGCGCGTAACAGTGCCGTTATCGCCGCCGATGTCGGGAACCGGGTGATGTCCTCGCAGTTCCAGGCCATGGCGAATCTCAACATTCCCGGCCGCACCTATGTGTTCGCGTCCATCCTGCTGACCATGGTCGCCGGCTCGGTCGCCTTCCTGCTGCTCTCGCTGCTGTTGGGAAGCTGGGCGGCACAGGAAACCTGGCACGTGCAGTTCCCGATGCAATACCGGGCCCTGTTCCGTACGCAGTTCTTCCGCAACGTGCTCGATGAGAGTGGCTGGCCGCTGCCGCTGATGGGCTGGGTGGTGGTGAAGGCGGCGGTCAGCGCACTTCTGGCAGCCGCATCGTCGATCCTGATTGCGCTGGGGCCCAAGCCATCCAGCCAGGCGGTGAACCGTTCGGTGGCGAACGCCATCGTCATCGGCGTGATTCTGACTCTCGTCGTGCACGCCGGCATCTCGATACTGACGAACTGAAACGAAGCGCCTACACTGAACATTGAGCCGCACCCAGAGAGCAGGAAGGTGATCGCCCGTGGACCACGACGAGACACAGGACACCACGCGGACTGCCCAAGCCGATGATTCTTCAAGCGGCGCGCGCCTGGCCAGCTCGGCCCGGACGCTCGCCATCATCGCGTTGGTCGTCGCGCTGACCGCGCCGTTCTGGGAGGAGGCCCTTCTCGGCAGCATCAACATCCATCTGCCAGTCGCGCGCGAGTTGGCGGAGACCGCTCGCGGCGTCGATAAGCTGGAACGCAGGACCGTGGAGCTGGAACAGCAGCTAGGCGCCACAACGACGCAGCTCGGCAGGCTGCAGGCGCAGCTCACCCAGGCCGTCAACCAGGCCAATGCCGCCGCCGACCGTGTCAGCACACTGGCGATGATGGAGCTGACGGTGGCATTGCGCCGCCCCGGCGGGTTCGAGCTGGAACTCGCCGCGCTGCGCGCCGCCACGCCGGACCTCGGCGACCTCAAGCCGCTGCTCGACCAGATCGAGCCCTATGCTGTGACGGGGGTGCCAAGCGCGGCACAGATCCGGCAGGACTTCTCCCGCATAAGCACGCGCATCCAATGGGCCGAGCGCGGCTACATATCGGTGGCCTGGGTCACGCGCCTGTTTCCCTGGCCGCGCAAGACCGCCGCGCAGCCGGCCGCGGTGCCGGACAACACGTCGCAAGTGCTCACGCAGGCCGGCACGCAGATCGGCAGCGGAGACCTGGCCGGGGCGGTGTCCACCGTGCAGCAGATCGGCGGCTCGCATCAGGAGGCACTGGCGGACTGGATCGAGGATGCCAATGCCCGCGTGGCCGCGGACGCCGTCGCACAGCGCCTCAACGATCAGATCGTCCAGCGCGCCGGCCGGACCACGCCGCAGAAACTCGGCAAGACCTGAAGCCATTCACGAGCGCGCGAAGCACGCCTCACCTCACTGTCATTGCGAGCGCAGCGAAGCAATCTCGGGGTGAGTGCCCACCGACCCCGAGATTGCTTCGCTGCGCTCGCAATGACAGTCGGACGGGGCTCGTCTCAGCTCGCCAGGAAGGCCGCCACCGCCGGGTGCGACCGGAGCGTCTCCAGGTCCTGCGCGGTCGGCAACCGCGGCTTGTCCCGCTGTGCGTTCACCATGCAGAGGAACCCGAGCGGTTCGCCCTCGGTGGCACGAAACTGATGCCAGGTCCATGACGGGATCGTGACGAGGTCGAACGGCTTGACCTGCCGCACTTCCCCACCCAGCAGGCACTGGCCATGGCCGCGCAGGATCATCACCGCGTGCATGTGTTCATGGCGCTCCAAGGTGGAGAAGCCGCCGGCGTCCATCTCGAAATAGCGCAGCTCGCAGCCGAGCTCGGGTTCGGCGAATAGCACCTGGCGCGCGATCGCCTTGAACGGCGCGGCGCCATCCTCCTTGTAGGGAAGGTGGGCGACCTCGTCCCAGCGGTAGTCCCGCCGGAATTCCCGAAGTTGCGGCTGCCGTTCGATGTCCATGGGCGTTACCGGTAAATGTGGTGTGCCACCGCGCGGGCGAACGCGGCGGTCTCCTCGGTGAGCCGTTCGCGCGCCGCCAGCAGGCTGCCGCCGATCAGCAACATCGCGTCAGGTCCGTAGAAGTCAAGCATCTCGGGCACGCGGTCGAGCGTCATGCCGCCCGCCGGAACCGGAACGCTGGGGCGGACCCCGTCCCAGGCCGCGCGGGCCTGCTCAGCCAGCCCTCGACAGGTTTCCGGCGTGTAGCCGAACCGGCCGCCATGATTCGGGAAGATCACCGCGTCCGCGCCCAGCAGCCGGAACAGCTTGCCGATCAGCAGTTCCGGTGCGATGCGCGCGGCGCCGCCCATGGTCGGATGGGCGAAGAAGGCGATGTCCGGATACGTCTTCACCAGGGTCTGGAATGTCGCCCAGCCGGCCAGCATGGGCGCGATCATCACCGTGTCGATCCCGGCCGCCCGCGCCGTCTCGATCTGGCGCCGCATCCGGTCGAGGTCGCCCGACAGGCTGGGCACGTAGCGTATGGCATGTCCGGTCGCCGCGGCCGCCCGGTGGACCGCAGCGGCGCAGGCTGCCACCCGGTCGGCAAACGGCGAATAGCCCTGATCCGCCAGGCCATGGTCGTCCTTGACGAAGTCGATGCCGCCGCGGGCAAAGCGCTCCGCCAGTTCGGCGAGGCGCGCCGGCGGCACGCCCTGCGGCTTCACGGCCGAGCAGGTGAACGCCCGGCCGACGGCGCCGACGCGCTGGCGCAACCCGGCGATGCCATGCCGCGGGCCGCCGAACGCCGCGGCCAGTTCGGCCGGGATCTCGATGTCCTGCAGCACGACATCCGCGTGCAGCGAGCTATTGCCGAACACCATGTTCAGGAACTGGGCGGCGTCCAGGCCGGTGGTGGCGATCGCCAGGCCAATGCGCACATCGAACAGCCCGCCGCCACGGTCCTCGATCGCTTCGACGCGCCCGACGATGTCCGCCAGGATTTCGGCCTCTGCTATGGCGGAGACCGGCATCTCCACGCTCTGCTCCACGGCGATCGCCTGCGCCCGCGCCTCGATCGAGCCGGCATCCCCGCGAACGCGATAGACAGTCGTGAACCTCGGTGCCGCCACTGTGCCCTCCGCACGCCATGGCCGTCCTCGGACCTGACCGGAGGATCGCCAGGCCATCGGTGGCGGCGACCCCTGGGTCCCCGCTTTCGCGGGGATGACAAGCTATTGGATCGGCCCACCCTTCTTCGTCATCCCCGTGCAAGCGGGGACCCAGGATATTGCAGGAACGGCGACCGGACCGGTTTCTTTCGCACGCTCCTACGCGGGCGCGAAGCGCGCTTCCCGCGTCGCGTATTCCGGAGCGAGCGCCGCGAAATAGGCGCCGTGGCGCGGCAGGACGACCGAGTGGCCGACAATTTCCGGCGCGAAGCCCGAGTCGACCAACGGCACCATGCCTGCCAATTCGCTCAGCTCGGCGACCGCCGGTTCGTCTGCGAGGTTGAACACGGCCAGCACGCACTCCCCGTTCAGTTCGCGGACGAAGCCCACCAGGGGTTCGGGCAGGTCGAGCGGTCGCAGCGCCCCACGCACCATCGCAGGCTGGCCGCGCCGCCAGGCCAGGAAACGGCGGAAGGCGTGCAACAGGCCATCGCCATCCTGCTCGTGCACATCGACGGCCATGGCATGATGCGCGTCGGGCACCGGCAGCCACGGAGCCTCGCCGGTGGTGAAGCCGCCATGCTTCACGCCGGCCTGCCAGGGGATCGGCGTCCGGCTGCCGTCGCGGCCGCGGAACTCCGGCCAGTAGGCGATGCCGAACGGGTCGCGCAGATGCTCGGCTTCGAGCTCCGCCTCGGTCAGGCCAAGCTCCTCGCCCTGATACAGGCAGACGCTGCCGCGCAGCGACAGCAGCAAGGCCATCAGCAGGCGGGCGAATTCGGGCGATGGAGCAGCCTCGCCACGGCGCGGATTCCAGCGGCTGACCGCGCGTTCGGCATCATGGTTGCTGAACGACCAGCACACCCAGCCTTCGTCATGCACGGCAAGGTCGTGCAGCATCTGCCGCACTATCGTCCAGTCGAACCCGCCGCGCAGCGGACGCAGCGTGTACGCCATGTGGAGATGCTCGTCGCTGCGCGTGTAGTCGATGACCCGCTCGAAGGCGCCCGGCTGGCTGGACACCTCGCCCAGCGTGACGGTGCCCGGATAGCGGTCCATCAGCCCGCGGATGCGGTGCAGCAGACCCAGCGCCTCGGGCTGCAGCATGTCGTGCTTGTGCTCCTGCAGGCCGAACAGCTTGGCCGGCAACACCTCGGGCCAGGGCGCCTTCGGGTTGGGGGTCAGGTGCTTGTCGTGCAGCAGGAAGTCGAGTGCATCCAGGCGGAACCCATCCACCCCGCGCCGCAGCCAAAACTCGCCGGCCGCCAGGGCGGCGTCCATCACCGCCGGGTTGTGCAGGTTGAGCGCCGGCTGATGGCTGAGGAAGTGATGCAGATAGTACTGTCGGCGGCGTGGTTCCCAGGTCCAGGCCGACCCGCCGAACACCGACAGCCAGTTGTTGGGCGGCGTGCCGTCCGGCGCGGGATCGGCCCAGACATACCAGTCCGCCTTCGGGTTCACGCGTGACGCGCGGCTTTCGAGGAACCAGGCATGGCGGTCGGAGGTGTGGCTCCAGACCTGGTCGATCAGCACCTTCAGGCCGAGCGCATGGGCCCGGTCCAGCAGGGCATCGAAATCGTCCAGCGTGCCGAACACCGGATCCACCGCGGTGTGGTCGGCCACATCGTAGCCAAAATCCTTCTGCGGCGAGGTGAAGAACGGGCAGAGCCAGATCGCGTCCACCCCGAGGCTCGCGACATAGTCCAGCCGCGCCGTGACGCCGGGGAGATCGCCGATGCCGTCCGCATTGCTGTCGAAAAAACTACGCGGGTAAATCTGATAGATAACCGCGCCACGCCACCATTCGGCTCGCGTCATCAAAACGTCTCCTCACGGTCACGTCTATCGAACCGCGGCGCTCTCATGCAATGGGGAAATCAAGGAATTGCGATGGCGTGGGGAGGTTCTTGGTGTGGCGTCGCAAAAACGCCACATTGCCGCTGCGCTGCGTTGCATACCGATGGATGCAAACAACCTAAGGTTTATTCATTCGATTCTGTGTTCGACTTATTCTGTCGCGCTGCGCAATGCGGCGCCTGCGGCAACCGGGCAAAGTGGCAAGGCTGCCGCCAGCAGGGCTGCCAGCAACAACAGATGCGGGCGGGGGCTGAGCCCGCCCGAGGCGGCGTCGGCCGCGGCGACACCGAAGATCAGCACCGGTGTCACCAGCGGCAGCACCAGGAGCGGAAGCAGCACGCCGCCCCGGCGCGCGCCCAGCACGATCGCCGCCCCGGTCGTGCCGAGCAGGGAAAGCAACAGCGTGCCAGGCAGCAGCCCCGCCAGCAGCGCCGGAATGGCGGCATCCTGCATCCGCAGCATCACCGCGAGCGGCGCGGCCGTTAGCAGCAGGGGCAGGCCGGTGACCAGCCAATGTGCCATGGCCTTCGCCAGGGCGACGGCCGATGGAGGCAGGCCGGACAGCATGAGTTGGTCGAGCGAGCCGTCCTCGAAATCCGCGCCGAATAGCCTGTCCAACGGCAGCAGCGCGGCCAGCAGCGAGCAGACCCAGACGATGCCCGGTGCGATGCGGCCCAGCGTTTCCGGCGCCGGGCCGATTGCCAGGGGGAACAGCGAGGCCGCGAGCAGGAAGAACAGCAGGGTTGCCAGCGTGTCGGCGCCATGGCGCAGCGACAGACGCAGCTCTCGGGCCAGTACGGCCGCGAAGCGGGTCATGTGGCGCGAACGGCAAAAACAAGCCTCCCCCTCCCCTTGCGGGAGGGGATAGGGGGGAGGGGCCGGGAAGCCGGCGTGGCCCCCTCCTCCCTGCCCCCTCCCGCAAGGGGAGGGGGAGGCTTGCTTGCTTGCGGATTCATCCCAGGTGCAGTTCCGCAGCTTCCGGAACCGGCAACGCCAAGTGGGTCGCGGCAACCACCAATCCGCCGCGTGCGCGGTGCTCACCGAGCAGGCCGCCAAGCCGCTCGACCGATGCGGCGTCCAGCCCCAGCGTTGGTTCGTCCAGCAGCCAAAGCGGCGCACGGGACAGCACGAGCCGCGCCAGCGCGAGCCGCCGCCTCTGCCCGGCCGACAGCATCCGCGCAGGGAGGTCGGCGAGATCCTCCAGCCCCACCGCAGTGAGCGCCTCGCCTACATCCGCGCCGCTCAGCCGCGCCGCGAAATGCAGGTTTTCCGCCGCCGTGAGGCCGGGCTTCACCGCGTCCTGGTCGCCGACATACGCCACCCGCCTGGCATGCGCCGGCAGATCGGCCAGAGCATCCTCCCCATCCCAATGCAGCGAACCCGCTTCTGGCCGCAGCAAGCCGGCGAGCAACCGCAACAGCGTGGACTTGCCCGAGCCATTCGGCCCGGTCAGCAGCAGCGCCCCGCCCGCGGCAACCGCGAAGTCGAGGTCGCGGAACACCAGCCGCTCCCCGCGGAATGCAGCCAAGCCGGTCGCCTGCAACAAAGCCGCTCCCTCGCCCCGTGGACGCTGGCGGGCTGGTGTGTAAAAACCCGCGGCCACAACCATTGCATCTGCGGCACGCAGCCTCAACTTCGCCGCATAACGGAAGGCGCCCTGCAACACAGGACGAACGGGCCAATGAAAGCGATCGGGCAGGATACTCTGAAGACTCGCCGCACACTCACCGTCCAGGGCAAGCAGTACGACTATTTCTCGCTCGCCGAAGCGGCGAAGTCGCTGGGCGACATCTCCCGCCTGCCGGTCACGCTGAAGATCCTGCTGGAGAACGTGCTGCGCTTCGAGGACGGCCAGAGCTACACGGTCGAGGACGCGAAATCGATCGCGGGCTGGCTCAGCGCGGCGCACTCGGACCGGGAGGTGCCGTTCCGTCCGGCCCGCATCCTGCTGCAGGATTTTACTGGTGTTCCCGCCGTGGTCGATCTCGCCGCGATGCGCGACGGCATCACCCGGCTCGGCAGCAACCCGCAGAAGGTCAACCCGCTGGTGCCGGTCGATCTGGTGATCGACCACTCGGTGATCGTGGATGTCTACGCCAGGCCCGATGCGCTGACCCGCAATGTCGAAATCGAGTTCGAGCGGAACGGTGAGCGCTACCGTTTCCTGCGCTGGGGCCAGAGCGCGTTCTCCAACTTCCGTGTGGTGCCGCCGGGCACCGGCATCTGCCATCAGGTGAACCTCGAATATCTCGGCCAGTGCGTGTGGACCGGACAGGCGGACGGGACGACGATCGCCTATCCCGACACGCTGTATGGCGCCGACAGCCACACCACGATGGTGAACGGCCTCGGCATACTGGGCTGGGGCGTCGGCGGCATCGAAGCGGAAGCGGCGATGCTCGGCCAGCCGATCGCCATGCTGATCCCCGACGTGATCGGCTTCCGCCTGACCGGCAAGCTGCCGGAAGGCGCCACCGCGACCGACCTCGTGCTGACGGTGACGCAGACGCTCCGCCGCAAGGGCGTCGTGGGAAAATTCGTCGAGTTCTTCGGGCCCGGGCTGGACGAACTCGGGCTCGCCGACCGCGCCACGGTCGGCAACATGGCCCCGGAATACGGCGCCACCTGCGGGTTCTTCCCGGTCGACAAGGTGGCGCTCGACTATCTGCACCTGACCGGACGCGACGAACACCGCATCGCGCTGGTCGAGGCCTATCTCAAGGCGCAGGGCATGTTCCGCGAGCCTGGGACGCCCGATCCGGTGTTCACCGACACGCTGGAGCTTGATCTGTCCACCGTGGTCCCCAGCCTTGCCGGCCCGAAACGGCCACAGGATCGCGTGGCACTGAAGGACGCGGCCTCCGCATTCAAGGCGGAACTGACCAAGGGGCTTGGCGTGCCGGCCAACGATGTCGACACCAGGGTGAAGGTTGCAGGCAAGAACTACGAAATCACCCACGGCGACGTGGTGATCGCCGCCATCACCTCCTGCACCAACACGTCGAACCCATCCGTTCTGGTCGCGGCCGGCCTGGTGGCGCGCAAGGCGCGCGCCAAGGGCCTGACGCCGAAGCCCTGGGTGAAGACCTCGCTCGCGCCCGGCTCGCAGGTGGTCACCGAGTACCTGGAGAAGTCCGGCCTGCAGGCCGACCTCGACGCGATCGGCTTCAACCTGGTGGGCTACGGCTGCACCACCTGCATCGGCAACTCCGGACCGCTGGACGACGCGATTGTCGACGCGATCGAGGACCATCGGCTGGTCGGCGTCGCGGTGCTGTCCGGCAACCGCAACTTCGAGGGCCGCGTGCATGCCAATGTGCGCGCCAACTATCTCGCGTCTCCGCCGCTGGTGGTGGCCTATTCGCTGCTCGGCAAGATGACCGAGGACATCACCACCGCCCCGCTCGGCACCGGCAACGACGGAAAACCGGTCTACCTGCGCGACGTCTGGCCGACCAACAAGGAGATCGCCGACGTCATCGCCGTCAGCCTGTCGCGCGAGCAGTTCCTGAAGCGCTACGGCGAGGTGACCAAGGGGCCGAAGCAGTGGCAGGCGATCGAGGTGGACACCGGCAGCGAGACCTACCGCTGGAACGACGGCTCCACCTACGTGAAGAACCCGCCCTACTTCGAGGGCATCACCATGGATCCGCCGCCGGTTGCCGACGTCAGGGGCGCGCGCATCCTGGCAGAGCTGAGTGATTCGATCACCACCGACCACATCAGTCCCGCCGGCTCAATTCGGAAAACCTCACCGGCGGGCGACTACCTGCTGGAGCGCCAGGTGCTGGAGCGGGATTTCAACAGCTACGGCGCGCGTCGCGGCAACCACGAGATCATGATGCGCGGCACGTTCGCCAATATCCGCATACGGAACGAGATGCTGCGGAACGTGGAAGGCGGCATGACCAAGCACCTGCCGTCCGGCGAGCAGATGCCGATCTATGACGCGGCGATGCGCTACAAGGCCGAGGGCGTGCCTTTGGTGGTGTTCGGCGGCAAGGAGTACGGCACCGGCTCCTCACGCGACTGGGCGGCGAAGGGCACGCTGCTGCTCGGCATCAAGGCGGTCATCGTCGAGAGCTTCGAGCGCATCCACCGCTCGAATCTGGTCGGCATGGGTGTGCTGCCGCTGACCTTCAAGGACGGCATGGACCGCAAGTCGCTCGGCATCACCGGCGAGGAACTGATCGACATTATCGGCATCGAGAAGGACATCACACCGCGCATGGACCTTTCGCTGGTGATCCACCGTCCGAACGGCAAGGTGGACACGGTGCCGGTGACCTGCCGCATCGATACGATCGACGAGGTGGCGTATTACCGTCACGGCGGCATCCTGCATTACGTGCTGCGCGGGATGGCCAAGGCGGCGTAGGCGACCCCGTACGCCTCGCCCCGCGATGCGGGGAGAGTGGAGGTGTACGAATTGTCACGGCCGTCGCGCCGACTCGGGCCACGCTGCCGACCGCCACGGAAACAGTGGCGCGCATCGCTCGGCAGATCGAACTGATCGCCGGGACTTTGGAGCGGCCGGCCGGCTGAGATAGCCTGCCAAAGGGCATGGGGGCGGGAATGAGCGACCAACCGGCAGCGTGGATCGGTGCCCTGGAGGAACGCGTGCGGCGCAACGTCGGACGCGCGATGTTCGCCGCGCGGTGGATCATGGCGCCGATCTATCTCGGCCTGCTCGTCGCGCTCGCGCTGATCGTCGTGAAGTTCGTGCAGAAGCTGGTGCAGGCCATACCGAAGCTGCTGGAGGCGACCAGCAACGAGGTCATCTTCGATGTGCTGACCCTGGTCGATCTGTCGCTGGTCGCGAACCTCGTGGTCATCGTGATCTTCGCCGGCTGGGACAACTTCGTCGGCCGTTTGCTAACGTCGCAAACCAGCGAGCGGCCGCAATGGCTGGGCGCACTCGACTTCAGCGCGGTCAAATTGCGCCTCATCGCCTCCATTGCGGTGATCGCCGCAATCCTGATCCTCGAGACCTTCATGCATATCGGCGAAATCACGCCCGTGCAGGCAGCCTTGCAGCTTGCCATCCTGCTCGGCATCGGATTGCTGGGCGTTCTGCTGGCGCTGATGGACCGTTTCACCGAAAACCATGGAGACAAATGAACCCATGCACGTCGGCATCCAGTTCTTTCCGGATATCGGTCCCGACGTGAAGTCGGCGCGTGACTACTGGCAGGAAGCGCTGTCTCTCGTCGGACTTTGCGACCGCTACAGCTACACCCACGTGCGGACAGTGGAACATTATTTCCACCCATATGGCGGCTACAGCCCGAACCCTGTGGTGTTCCTGGCCGCCGCGGCACAGCGCACGAAAACCGCGCGCCTCGTCACCGGCGCGGTACTGCCGGCATTCAACAATCCGTTGAAGCTCGCCGGTGAGCTGGCGATGCTGGATGCCCTGTGCGACGGGAGGCTGGACATCGGTTTCGCCCGCGCCTTCCTGCCGCACGAGTTCGCCCGTTTCGGCGTGAAACTGGACGAAAGCCGCGCGCGGTTCGACGAGGGCATGGAGCAGGTGCGGCTTCTGCTCGAACAGGAGAACGTCACCTCCACGGGGCGCTTCCACAGCTTCCGCGACGTCACCTCGCTGCCGCGACCGACGCAAAAGCCGCGACCGCCGTTCTACGTCGCGGCACTCGCGACGAAGGAGTCGTTCGAACGCGCGGGCGCGGCGGGCCACGGCCTCATGGCGATCCCCATGGCGGGCGGCGCGATGGCGGAGCTGATCGACACCTACCGCGAGGCATGGCGGCGTGCCGGCCACCCCGGATGCGGAACGGTGATGCTGGCATTCCACATGTTCTGCCACGAAGACCAGGCGGCAGCCGAACGCATCGCGCGCGAGCCGCTGAACCGTTACCTGCATTCGCTGATCGCGGCGGCATCGGACTGGATGTCCGGCGAGAGTTCGGCGGACTATCCCGGCTACGACAAGGTGATCGCCGCGCTGGCGCGGGAGAATTTCGACACGCAGGTCGCCAAATGCGCCGCCTGGGTGGGAACGCCGCAACGCATCCTCGACACCGTGGCCACCTACCGGCAGCAGATCGGCGACTTCGAGATCGCCTCGCTGCAAGTGAACTTCAACGACATCGCGCACGCGGACGCCGAAGCTTCGATGCGGCTGTTCGGCGAGAAGGTTTTGCCCCGCCTGCCGCGGCTGTGACAGCGCTCACACCGGATAGGACACGAAGCACTTCTCCGACATGAAGACGTGGGTTTCCACGTAGTCGTGCACCACCGGTTTCCGGTCGAGCGCCTCCATCGCGCCCATCAGCGCCATCCAGTTCAGCATCTCGTGCTGCCCCGCCTGCTCCATGTCGTTCAGCGAGCGCTCGCGCCAAAACCCGTAGTCGGCGCGCGAGAGCGCATCGAACATCAGGCGGTCAGCCGCATGATCGGGCCACAGATAGCCATTGGTCGGCGACAGGAAGCAGTGCGACCAGCTCGATGACGCGATCAGCGCCACGCGCCAGGGCGATGCGGCGAGGATTTCCGCCACCGCCCGGCCGACCTCCATGCAGCGCCAGGGCTGCGGCGCCGGCGGATCCGGCAGTTCACTCGCATCGCGCGGCGGCAGGAACAGCGCGGCCATGCCGCCCTTCGCATGGATCAGGTTGCGCCCGTAGCAATTGATCGCGAACGGAATGACCGGCCAGGGGAAGCCACGCCGATCCCAGTCGAGATACAGCAGCGTATTGGTGAAAGCGTGCGCCAGGCCGTCCATGTGCAGCGTCTTGTAGGCATAGGCCATGTCGATGCCGCGCTCGATCAGCCCGCTCGCCAGATGCTTCGCCGCGTTGCGGGCGCCATGCAGCTTCATCGCCCGGTCCGCCGGTTCGTTCCACCGGTTGGTCTTGGCGCCGTTGCCGGTATGCCAGGGCTTCAGTTCGAACTCGTCGTCGAGGCCCATGACGCAGAACGCCGGAATGATGTCCTCGCGGAAATTCTCATACTGGTCGTCGCCCCAGATCAGCACGAGGTCGGGATTGAAGTCGTCGAGCGCCTTGCGGATCGCACGGAAGTCATCCGCCATGCGCGCGCCATAGCGCCGGCCCGAGGATACGCCCGCGTCATTGCCGAGTTCGGCCAGCAACTCGGTGGGCCAGTTCGCACGGTCCTTGTACTGCGCGGGAACATTGGGCGCGGTGAGCAGATGGTGGAAGCCGGCGGGCAGCCGTTCGTCTGGCAGCGTCAGGCCGGGATAGTGCGTGCAGCCCAAGCCGATGATCTCGCCCATGCCCTGGTTCCTCACCTGCTTTGTGATACGTCCCTCCGTGGCGCTGACGGTAGGAGACGGTGGGCGGCGAAGCAACGGCGGCCTATCGGTCCGCCCAGCGTCCCAGCCGCGGCTACAGTACCCAACTGCGGAACAGCGCCAGATCGATGTTGCCGCCGCTGATCACGACGCCAACCCGCTTGCCTGCCATGCGCGAGCGTTCCTGCAACAACGCGGCGAGCGGCGCGGCGCCGGCGCCTTCCGCAAGATTGTGCGTGTCGGTCCAATAGGCGCGGATCGCGTCGGCAATCTCGTCATCCGACACCGTCACGATGCGCGCCGCGCCGGCACGGATGATGGCGAATGCATCGGGATCCGGCTGCCGTACCGCGATGCCATCGGCATGTGTCTGCGCACGGTTGAGCGCCACCACGCGACCTTCGGCAAGCGAGCGTGCGTAGGCGGGCGCGCCGGTGCTCTGCACGCCGATGATCTCGGTCGCGAGACCCAGGAGATCACGCGTGCGGATCGCGCCGCAGATGCCGGAGCCGAGGCCGATCGGGACATACAGCGCATCGAGCGGCGGCGCGGCGCGGAACAGCTCGAGCGCATAGGTTGCGACACCCTTCACCAGGTCGGGCGCGAAGGATGGTGCGAATTCCAGACCCTCGGCGCCAGCGAGCCGCGCCGCCTCGTCGCGCGCCATCTCGAAGTCGTCGCCATGCTCGACCAGGCGCGCGCCGAACGCCCGCATCGCCGCATTCTTCTCCACGCTGTTGCCGTGGGGCACCACGACGACGACCGGCAGGCCGTAGCGCCGACCCGCCCAGGCGAGCGACTGGCCATGATTGCCGCGCGTGGCTGAAACGATGCCACGTACCTGCGGCCGTTCGCGGCGCAGCCGTTCGACGTAGACCAGGCCGCCGCGCAGCTTGAAGGCGCCGGTCGGCGTATGGTTCTCGTGCTTCACCCACACCTCGGCACCGGCGCGTTCCGCCAGCAGCGGCCAGGCGTATTGCGGCGTGCCGGGGAAACTTTCGTGCACGAGGGACAACGCGGCGTTGAGTTCCGGCAGCGAGAACATGGCGCATCCGCCCAGACTGGGATGAAGACAAGCTGGTCGTGACAACAAAAGGGCCGCCACCGGAGGGAGCGCCTCCGGCCACGGCCCGCTTCGTCAGGTCTATGGACTTGCCGTCAGGCGAGCTTGAGATCGGTAGCCGTGGCCTTGCCACGTTCCATCGCCACCTCGTAGCTCACCTTCTGGCCGTCGTTCAGGCCCTTCAGGCCAGCGGCCTGGACGGCGGTGATGTGGACGAACACATCCTTGCCGCCGTCCTGCGGCATGATGAACCCATAGCCCTTGGTTGCATTGAACCACTTGACGGTTCCAACGGTCATCGCCGTCACTCCTGCCGGTGCGCGTCCACTGTCGCGCGGGGGGGGAATGGGTGGATCGAGGCGGTGCGCGTGCGGCTGCCTCAGGCGAGCTTGAGGTTGGTAGCTGCGGCCTTGCCGCGCTCCATCGCTACCTCGTAGCTGACCTTCTGGCCTTCATTCAGGCCGCGAAGGCCCGCCGCCTGCACGGCCGTGATGTGGACAAACACGTCCTTGCCGCCATCTTGCGGCATGATGAAGCCGAAGCCCTTGGTCGTGTTGAACCACTTGACTGTACCGATAGCCATCGTCTGCGACATCTCCGTCTGATGCACCGCGCAACAGCGCGCGATGCTGATAGACAACCGGCCCTTTGGACGTCTTGAGGGCACCCGATTGGACGGAGGCGCAGCAAGCCAAGCCAAAATGCGATTGCGTTGCATAGTTGGTACAGAAAGGCCGCCCCCTGTCAATCACGGTCGCGAGACGTTGATAGAGCCATGCACAATTCCGCACAGAATGCGAGAACAGTCGAAAAACATAGAGAGATAGCCGGCCTGATCCTCAGGTCAGGCCCGAGGACGGCCATGACGACAAAACTACAAACGTCAGAACCCGCTGCGCGATCCGCGCGATGTCATCGCATGGGCGAACTCTCCGCCCGCGGCGATGGCGCGCCGGCCTGCCGACAGTTCGGGATAATAGAGATGCCAGACATGGATCATCTCCGGCCATATCTGGAGGTCGACCGCAACGTCCGCGGCACCCGCGACCTGCGCGAGGCGGATCGAATCGTCCAGCAACGTCTCCGCCGCACCGACCTGGATGAGCAGCGGCGCAAGCCCTCGCAGGTCGGCGTAGATCGGCGCGGCCAGCGGCGAGCGTGGATCGGCACCGTTCAGATAATGCTTCGCCATGTCGAGGATGCCGGCCTTCTGCACGGTTGGATCGGCGGCGGCCTTGCTGCCCATGCTGTCGCCGACCGCTTCCATGTCGACCCAGGGTGAGATAGCCCAGCCGCAAGCAGGTTGCGGCAGACCGGCATCGCGGATCGCCAGCATCGCTGCGACGACCAGGCCACCGCCGGCGGAATCACCGGCAATGGTGATGCCGCCGGGCTGCATGCCGCTGGCAAGCAGGAGGCGATAGCCGGCGACCGCATCTTCCACGGCCGCGGGGAACGGATGCTCCGGGGCCAGCCGGTAATCCAGCGCCAATGTCCTGGCGCGCGCCGCCCTGCCGGCTTCGGCGGCGACGTGCCGGTGGCTGTCCAGCGAGCCGATCACATAGCCGCCGCCATGCAGATAGAGGATTGCCTTGGAGCGGTCCGCGTCAGGCGTCGATGTCCACTCCGCCTTCACGCCGTTGGCGTTGACCGGTTCGACGGTGACGTCCGCCGGCAGTTTGTACTGTTTGCCGCGCGCATCGATGTCGCGCCGCCGCTGGGCGATGTCGTCTGAACGCACCCGCTTCGCGATGACGTCTCGCAGGGCCGTGATTTCCGGATCGCTCATCGCCTGGTCTCCTCTGGGATTGCCCTTCACGGCGCGCTATTTCGCCTTCTCGTCCTGCTTGCGCAGCTTCGATACCGGGATCTGGTAGAAGCGGGCAAAGTCGAAAACCGTGGTGTCTTCCTGGTTCCAGCAGACATAGCCGCGGCAATCGCGCGGCCGCCCCGCGTAGACCGTGCACCGCCTGTCGTCGCCGAGGAACTGGCAGGTCCCGGTGCCGGTCTTGATGCGCTTCTCGCCCTTGCGCGTGCGCTCGACGATGTGGCGTTCCTCGAATTCGCGCACCGTCAGGTTGAGGAACTTTGCCAGCCGCCGGATGTCGGCCCGGCTGACCCGGACATAGCCTGCCATCCTGCAACACAGGCTGGGACATTTCAGGCAATCGAGCGAATCGCCACTCATGCCGCCAGTCTGCTGATGCGTCGCTTGCCGGGCAAGTGATCTGTCATCCGGGTAGTGACGCAATTTCAAATTTGCCCATGCGGACGCCGCCAGAGCAGGCATCCAGACATCACGATCCCCACAGCCAGGATCCCGCCGGCGCCAATCTCTATCCGAATTAGCCAGTCCATCATCTGGCGCTGTGCTGTGGTGATATAAACGGTGATGCCCTTCACGGCATAGGGGATTGTGTGGCTGGTATCAGGGCTTGATTGGCGCGGCCCGTTAACCCAGGCGTTGTCCAGAAAGCCGTCGCAGAACCAGGCTGTGATGAAGACGACAGCGGCGATAGTAGATACCGAATGCACAAACCGTCCATAGCTTCGCATCCGGCTACGTTAGAGCATTTTCTCCCTGACTGGTGACAGCGCGCCCGTACACCTCTCCCGCTTGCGGGAGAGGTCGTCGAGCGCCAACTCGGCGCGTGAGCGTGCGGCGCACACGCCTGTCGCAATGCCCGTACACCCTCACCCGGCACGCTGTGCGTGCCGACCTCTCCCGCGCGCGGGAGAGGTGTACATGCGCCCTGCACCAGTTGTCATTCCGGTCAGGCCGATGATGCTCTGGCTCACGGTCGCAGAGGCCGTCGGCGGCCCTCGCTGTCATGGCATGTCGGGCCGCGCTCGTTCGCCGGCTCGGCGCGGGCGTCTGTCAGTGCTGTCACCCGATGCCGCACTTAAACAACCGCCCCGCGTGCGGCACGGTATCGTTCACCCCCGCCAGGCGCAGACAATGCCAGGCCAGCGCGTGATCGCTGGAGGTGATCGGAATGCCGGCATCCGCCTCGATTGCCTCGACATGCTCGGCCAGCCGCAGGCTGGTGCACGACACGAACACCGCATCCAGTCGGGTGCCGCGGGCAAGTGCCGCGATGCCGGCAGCGATCGAATCCACCGAGATGCGCGCGGCCTCCTTGTCGTCGCGCTTGTCGAAGGTGGCGAGGGCCGCCACCTCAGCGCCATGCGTGTTGAGATAGTCGCGCACCACTTCATTCACCGCGGGCGCGTAGGGCGTCAGCACACCGATCCGCCGCGCGCCGAGCGCCCTGAAGGCGGCAAATGCCGCGGTGACCGGCGTGGTGCAGGCAACTTCGGGACGCGCGCGGCGAATCTGGCGGAACACCTCCTGCTCGCCGAGCGCCATGCTGGCCGAGGTGCAGCCGAACGCCACCACGTCCAGGTGCATGTCGGGCAGGATCAGTTCGGCGGCAGGCGTGATGCGATCGCGCATTGCGCGCAACGTCTCGGGCGTGATGTCGGCGTCGTTGAACAGACGCGCGCCGTACACCGCGACGCCGGGCAGGCGGATCAGATGGCGGAACTCGTGCTCCATCGTCTGGTCGGTCGCCAGCACCAGAAGTCCGATCGCGGCCCGCGCGGCGACGCCGTCATCCAGTGTGCAGGGCAGCACGCCGAGATCGGCGAATGTTGCGCTCGCGTCCATATGCCTCTGCTCCGTCAGCCCCCCGGGTCCAGAGCCCGCGGGCAGGCGTCGAGCGGGATCGCCGGCTGGCGCCCGGCGATCAGGTCCGCGGTGATGCGCGCGCTGCCATGCGACATGGTCCAGCCGATATGGCCGTGGCCGGTGTTGAACCAAAGGTTGCGGTGCCGCTTGCGGCCGAGGATCGGCAGGTTGTCGGGAGTCATCGGCCGCAGCCCCGCCCACATCTCGGCGCGATGATAGTCGGCGCCGTCGGGATACAGCTCCTGAGCCACCGACTTCATGAACGCAAAGTCGGCGGGCTTGTGGCTCGTATCATAGCCGGCGAATTCCGCTGTTGCGGTGACGCGCACGCGGTCGCCGAAGCGCGAGATGGCGACCAGGTTGGTCTCGTCCACCGACCCGATGGTTGGCGGCGCCTGATGGTTGCCGACCGGAATGGTCAGCGAATAGCCCTTGATCGGGTAGACTGGCAGGTCGACACCGATCCTGCGTGCCAGCAAGGGGCTGTGGCTGCCCAGCGCCATCACGTAGGCATCGGCCTTGAACGCCTGACCGTTGGCACGCACCTGTGTCACCGCATCGCCTGACGTATCGATCCCGGTGATCGCCGTGCCGGTGTGGAACTCCGCGCCGAGCTCGACACAGCGCGCGCCGAGGGCACGGGTGAACTTGTGCGAATCGCCGGTCTCGTCGGTCGGACAATAGATGCCGCCGGCGATCTTCTGCGCCGCTCCCTGCAAGGCCGGCTCCAGCGCCAGGATCTGCGCCCGGTCGAGAACGCTGATCTCCTGCCCGTCATCGGCCAGCAACTGCATATGCGCAACGCCCGCCTCCAGCGCCGCCTGGTCGCGGTGGAAATACAGCACGCCGCGCGCATTGCGGTCGTAGTCGAGCGTTTCGGCCGCGATCACATCATGCAGCACGCGTTGCGAATACATGGCGATGCGATGCTTGCGCAGCGTGTTGGCCCGTGCCTTCGATGCGGTGCACTCGGCGAGGAATTTCAGCGACCAGACATAGAGCCGCGGATCGGTGGAAAACCGGAATCGCAGCGCCTGGTCCTTGCGGAACAGCGACTTCAGCAGAATCCAGGGCGCGCGCGGCGAGGACCAGACAAAGGAATGGCCGGGCGCGATCATGCCGGCATTGCCCCAACTGGTTTCCTGCGCAACGCCGGGGTTGCGCTCCAGCAGCACGACCTCGTGCCCGTCCTTGAGCAACTGATAGGCCGTGGTCACGCCGACCACGCCACCGCCCATGATCAGAACGCGCATGACACCCCCGAAGCAGGCTGTCCGCACAAGCCGGCACGGAAGGCGTCATTGTGATCCTGCCGGCGCGCGGCCCTCAAGCCCCGCGGACACGCTCGGCCAAACCGGCCGAATAGCGTAGTCAGCCCTTTGCCCTGCTCGCCGGCTCCAACAAAGGATGCAACCCGTGTGTGCGTTCGCGGTAGCGCATGTCGGCCACCAGGTCCTCCGGCGGCTTGCGCCACAGCTCTACGCCGTCGCTGTCGATCAGATGCCAGGTCAGCCGCCCGCCCTGATCGCCGGTCATGACCAGTATGTTCCTCATCACGCCGTCCGGGCGGACATCGAGGATCGCAAGGTTCTCGTGGCGCCCCGCATAGCAGAGCCAGACCGCCTGATCGGCATTGGCCTGATCGCGCCACTCGTCAGCGGCACCGGCTCCCGGACCGGCTGTCTCAAGGTCGGGCCACGCATCCGCGGCCGCCAGCGGCTGCGCATCGAGGCGGGGGAAATCCGCCTGCAGCACGAACGGCATCGTTCCGTGCCAGCCGACACCGCAACCCAGCTCGCGTCGGTCCATGGTCGCGACACGGAAGATGCTGGCAAGCCCGATCAGGTCCTCCGTCACGGTCGGCTCCCGTACCGATACGATGCGAACGCCTTCGCCGAAGGCATCGCGTATCGCCTGCGCCTCGCCCGCGAACACCCCGTCCCGCGGCAGTCGTTGCAGTGGTGCAGCGGGGTCCGGCACGGCCTCCTGCAACTGGCCGCCGTCCGAGATCCGCTGGGCGCTGACCTTTTCCGCGGCGCCCGTCACTGCCACCCTGGCCGGATCGCCATACAGCGGGCCCTCGGCCGATCCGCGCCGGCGCTCGACCACACAGGCCAGGAGCGCCTCACCCAGGTCACGCTGCTCGCGGATCGCGAGCACGTCCACCGTGTGCCGCGCCGACACACTGGCTCGCGTTAACCAATCGTTAAACTCTGTGACAGCGAGCACGCCCTGCCCGGCCATTTCGTAGTGGCTGCTCGATCGCCCGTCCGGATACGCGCTCGATCGGAATATCGCGTAAGCGTGACCGTTGCGTGGCGCGGATACCGCTGTAACGGCCGCTGTGCGTCGCTCGGATCGATTTTCCGGCTGATTCTCGCCTGCTGGCAGCATTTTTCCGCCTCCAACCGCTTGCCGAGGGCATCGGCGAGACTGAAGCACAGCCCCGGTTTCACAAGACCGTGACGACCCATGGTTACCAATCTCTATCATTCGGGTCAAGGATTGAGACAATCGCAGGCAGCCAAGGACATCGCGAGGGACTGCCGGAAGCTGCCCCAGGCAATGCCGGATTGTCGGTGAATCAACGAAGTTTTCACTGCAACCAAGCTTGTTGTGGAGTTAACAGAGACGATACAGTTACCGTCGGTTGCATGAATCCCCGCAAGCAAGACAGGGGCGGTTTTCCGGCCAGACATGGATCATCCGGCCTGCGGGAAGTCCAAACTGTCACTTGCAATAATCGGGACGTGCGACCGGCCGGGCACTCTACTTGGTGACGGGTTTGGCATCCGGGTTTGATCTGGCAGGAAGAGTTGAATGTCGATTACGGGAACGAGCGGATGGCTGGATGTTGTCATCCATGCCCAGCTCAATCGTTCGAATCTCACCGCGGAGCGGGAGCGGCATCTCCTGCGCGTCTTCCGGACCGCCAGCGACGAACACCTGCGCCAGGCCGCCCTGACCGAACTCTGGGAGAGCCACAGCAAGCTGGTCATTGCAGTCGCCAGCCGCTATCGGCAGCAGAATATCGAGCTTGTCGACCTGATCGGCGCCGGCCATCTCGGCCTGCATGCGGCGATCGCCCGGTTCGACCTGGAACGCTTCGACGGCAGGCTGGCGACCTACGCGATCGGTTGGATCCGCTGGCACATCCAGGACTACATCCGCCGCAACGCCGCGCCGGTGCGGCTGCCTGGCACGACGGCCCATCGTCAGCTCGCCCAGATGGCCGGACGGCTGTTCGACGATGCCCGCAAGAGCTGCCAGCGTGAAAGCGTGGAAGCCACGGAAACCGAGCTCTGCGAACGCATCGGCCGGCGTATCGGACTGCCGGCCGACGAAGTCGCGTGCAGCGTTCGCCTGATCAGCGGCGGGTCGGTCAGCCTGCACACCCAGGTCGAGGACGCCGGGGCAAGCCAACCTCTGGAAGACACTCTGGCCACCGACGAAGCGTCGCCCGAAGACGACGTGATCCTGCGGCTGGATCACGCCAAGGCGCGCAAGCGCATCAGGGCCCTGGTGAACGAGATCCTCGGCGAGCGGGAGCGGACCGTGTTCCTTGCCCGTTGCATGGGGGATGGCGACGAGGTGACGCATCTGGAAACGCTGGCGGCGCGGTTCGGCGTGACGCGGGAGCGCGTCTATCAGCTCGAGGCCAGCGCCAAGCGCAAGATTTCGACGGCGCTGGCGCAGGAAGGCTATGCCAATTTCACCGGCGAGCCGATCGCGCTGCCGGCGTCGCGCGCCCGGCGACGCCGCATGATGCCTCTGGCCGCCACGGGCCCCGAACCCAAGCGCGCCGCTGCCGTCGCTGTCTGATGGTCTAGGGCAGGCCTGCCCAATCGGCCCTGCCCGACTTGCCATGATGGGCTAGGATTGCCGCCGAGCTGGAAGCCCGACGCGCAACCAGGCAAGGAGAATCCCGTGGCCATCGCCGAACGCGCAAGCGTCTGCACTTTCGATTGTCCGGACACGTGCAGCCTGAGCGTCAGCGTCGACGAAGGACGCATCGTGAAGGTGCGCGGCTCCGATGCCGCACCCTTCACCGCCGGGGTCATCTGCAACAAGGTTGCCCAGGAGATGGGCGCATTCGTGCATGGGCCGCAGCGCATCCTGCATCCGCTGCGCCGCACGGGACCCAAGGGGTCCGGGCAGTTCCAGCGCATCTCCTGGGATGCGGCGCTGGACGAGATCCATCAGCGTGTGCGTGCGGTCATCGCCGAGTGGGGGCCGCAGGCCGTCGCGCCGTTGAACTATGCGGGTCCGCACGGCTTCCTCGCCGGCGACAGCATGTCGCTCAGGTTCTTCAACAGGCTCGGCGCCAGCCAGCTCTACCGGCGGTCGCTCTGTGGCGGCGTGCGCAGCGAGGCCTGGGCCGGGACCTACGGCGCCGTGCCCGGATGCCCGCCGGAGTTCGCCGAGCATGCCAGCCTCAATGTCGTCTGGGGCAACAACGCGACCATCACCAACCTGCATCTGGTCCGGTGCATTCGCCAGGCCAAGCGGAATGGCGGGCGGCTCGTCGTGGTAGATCCGCTGCGCACGAAGATCGCCGAACAGGCCGACCTGCATCTGGCGCTGCTGCCCGGGACCGACACACTGCTGGCCTGGTCGCTGGCGGCGGAACTGGAACGATCGGGCGCGCTGGACCGCGCTTTCATCGCCGAGCATGTGCTGGGCGCGGACGAGTTCATGGCGCAGGCGCGCGCCTGGCCGGCGGCGCGGGCAGCCGAGGCCTGCGGCCTGCGGGAGAGCCATATCGTCTCCCTGGCGCGCTGGCTGGCCGAGGCTGATCCTCTCGTGCTCGCACCGGGCAACGGGCTCGAACGCGGCCGCAATGGCGGCAGCGGCATCCGCGCGGCGATCGCATTGCCGGCGCTGCTCGGCAAGCTGGGCAACGGCAGCGGCATCGCGCTCGGCGCCGGCAACGCGTTTCCGAAGACCCCGGCGCGGCTGCAACGACCTGACCTCGCGCCCGCGGGCACGCGCACGCTCAACCTGATCGACGTCGGCCGGCACCTTGCCGCCGATGACATCGACCCGCCGCTGCGCGCGCTGTTCATCTACAACCACAATCCCATCGTCGTGCATCCCGACCAGAACCGGATGCGCCGCGGTCTGGCACGCGACGATGTCTTCACGGTCGGCATCGAAGTGGCGATGACGGAGAGCATGGCGCATTGCGATGTGGTGCTGCCGGCGGCGACGCATTTCGAATATGCCGATCTCTACCCGGCGTACGGGCATCACTGGCTGCAGCGGGCGGAGGCGGTGATCCCGCCGGTGGGCGAGTCGCTGCCGAACACCGAGATTTTCCGCCGGCTCGCCGCGCGCTTCGGCTTCGACGAACCGTGCTTCAAGGCCTCGGATGAGGAGCTGATCGACGATGCCGTGGATCCGGCCGATCCCCGTCTGGCGGGTGTGCGGCCGAGCCGGATCCCGACCGACAAGGCGCTGCGCATGAGCGGGCCGGACGGCAAGCCGCTCGTCCTGTTCGAGAACGTGTTTCCCGCCACGCCGTCGGGCAAGATCGAGCTGAAGTCGGAGACGCTGGCGAAGCGATGGGGCGCGGCGGCGTTGCTGCCGACATGGCGCGAGCGGCAGGCGAGCTATCCGCTGATGCTCATCTCTCCCGCCTCGGACAAGCGGATCTCCTCGACGCTTGGCGACCTCGCTGGCTCGCGCAAGGCGCCGCCGCTGCTGATGAATCCGCGCGACGCGGCGAAGCGAGGCCTGACCGACGGCAGTGCGGTGAAGGTGTGGAACGATCTCGGTGAGGTGATCCTTCCGCTCGAGGTGACCGACGACGTGCCGCCTGGCGTCGTCGCCAGCGAGAAGGGGATGTGGCTGTCAACCAGCCCGACCGGCCAGACGATTTCGGCTCTGGTCTCCGCGGATATGCGGGCCGACCTCGCCGAAGGGGCCTGCTTCAACGACACGCTGGTCGAGGTCGGGGGGGCCTGACCGCCTTTTGGTGGGTTTCGCTGCGCTCTACCCACCCTACGCCGTTGGGTGACCGTGTAGGGTGGGTAGAGCGTAGCGAAACCCACCACCTGGGCAGGCGCCCTATCGCGCAACCACGCAGGCTGTCCCCGTCGTGCGCATGCGTTCGCAGAATGCGGAGGCCTGGCTGGCATCGGCGAACCCTCCGGTCCGCAGCCGCCAGAAGGTGCGGCCGTCCCGCTCGACCTTGGCGATGGTCGGTTGGCGCCCACCCAGCACGTCCGGCATCCGCTCCTGAAGGCGTTGCCATTCGGCCTGTGCCGCTTCCTCGGATGCCGCCGCAGTGAGCTGCACCTGAAAGCTGCCTGAAACTGCCGCCGGCATGGGAGAAGCCGCCGGGGCATCATCGCCCGGGGTCAGCAGGGTGGCGGCGGCGGGCCGCGGCCCCGCGGCCGCATAGGCGTCCACCGCCTGCCGCACCTCGTTCGGTGGCAGGTCCTTGCTGAGGATGCGTTCCGCCGCCGCCTTGTCGCCGCTCATCACCAGAACGGCGGCAAGGTCGTGGCGAAGCTGGGGCGAGGCTCCCGAATCGCTCGCCAGCGGACGCAGCAACTGGATGGCATCCTTCGGCTGGCCGCTCATCGCCAGCGACAAGGCGAGGTTCACCTGCGCTGCGGACATGTCGGGACTGCCCCCCAGTGCCTGACGATAGGCGGCCTGTGCATCCGCGTGGCGCCCCTGCAGGTCGCGCGCGATGCCCAGATTGTTCAGTGCCACGCTATTGCGCGGCTGTCGCTGCAGCGCTTCCAGGAACAAGGCCTCGGCGCCCTCCGGATCGGAGGCGAGGCGCACCCGTCCGAGGCCGATATGCGCGGCGACCGAAGCCGGGTCGTGCTGCAGCACCGTCTCGAAGCTGGTGGCGGCCTCGTCGAGCTGCCCGAGCGCAGTAAGCGCCTCGCCCTGGACGGTGAGCGCCGGGTCGTTTGCGGGATCCTTGGAGAGGATATTGCCGACGATCTGCAGTGCGATCTGCGGCGATCCGCCCCGCAGTGCTGCTTGCGCCACGTCGATGCCGGGCATGCCGCTCCGCAACGAGGGCGCCCCGTTGTTCGCACATGCAGCAAGCAGCAGGAGCAGCAGCCCGAGGGTGATGCTACGCACGAATCGGTCAGTGGCTGAAGGTCTTCATGACTTGGATCATGGCAGGTCCACCGCCGATCATAAAGACGCAAGGCAAAATGAATCCGACGGTGGGCAGCGTCAACAGCACTGGCAGGCGCGCCGCCTTCGCCTCGAAGCGGTTCAGCATCTCCTGCCGCATCTCAGCCGACAGGATGCGTAATGCGTCCGATAATCCCGTCCCGTACTGGATCGTCTGCACGAGCGTCGCGCCCAATCGCTTGAAGCTGTCCAGGCCGGTCCGCTTGCCCAGGTTGATCAACGCGATGCGGCTGTCCGACATCATCTGCAGTTCCTGGGCGGTCACTGCGAATTCGTGCGCCGTCTCCGGGTGGGCGTACTGGAGTTCGCTGCCGACCCGGATGATGGCCGGCCCGAGGCCCACCCCCGCCTGGGCACAGATCACCATCATGTCCAGCGCGTCCGGCAGTCCTCGCTCCAGCCGCTTCAGGTAGCGCTTGCGCCTACGGCCGACCAGGAAGTCGGGTCCCACAAGTCCGAGCACGCCGGCCCCAATGGGCAAGCTCATGCGGAGCATCGACGGCAACGCGAGGTTCTCGGTGAGCAGCAGAGCGATCAGCGGCAGGCCGGCCATCAGGAGAATCTTGGTCCCGATGAACAGTGCCACTCCGTTGGCCCCACGCAGCCCGGAAGAGGCGAGATTTTGTTCCAGGTCAGCGAGGGTGCTCGCCGAAAGCAGCCCTCGGCGCAGGATCATTTGACCCAGCCCGGTGATCGCACGCAGCGAAGCAATACGGAGCGCCTCGGGCTCGCTCCCCGAACGGCCGGCAGCAGGCTCGCCATGGATCCTGCGTATGCGTTCCGCCACGCGGCTCTGTCGCCGCGTCTGGCTCAGCATGACAAGACCAATCCCGAGCAGCACGAGGAGGAAGATGCCACTCGCCAGCAGCAACGACCGGGTCATGACAAGCTGCGCCGGATCATTGTACGCATCACCAGGATTCCCATGCCCAGCGACACCACCGCAGCGGCAAAGATCTTTTTCCCGGTTGGATCGGTGAACAGCATGCCAAGGTACACCGGATTCAGCACCCACAGCATCAGGCCGGTGAACACCGGCAACGCAGCCAGTATGGCGGCGCTCGTCTTGCCTTCCGACGCGAGCGCCTGGCCACGGGCCTTCAGCGCCACGCGCTTGCGGATCACATCCGCCAGCCCTTCCAGGGTTTCGCTCAGTGCACCGCCGGTCTGGTTCTGCAGAGTGAGTGCCGTGGCGAAGAAACGGTATTCCGGCAGGCCGCAGCGCCGCGCCATATTCTGGATGGCATCCTCCAGCGGTACCCCGATGGAGACCTGCTCGACCAACTTGGCGAATTCGCGCTGCGTGGGTTGCGGCGCTTCGCGTGAAACCAGGCGCATCCCTTCCATGACTGGAATGCCGACCCGGACGGAGCGCACAATCATGGTCAGGGCGTCGGGGAATTGGGCGAAGAACTGGTCCGTTCGGCGCCCCTCGGCCCAGCCGAAGTAGGCGCGGCTCAAACCCACCCAGACGACAGGGATCATCAGCGGCGCCGCGGAACCAAGCATGCCGCCTACCAGCATTTGCACAGCGTCAGCCAGCCCAAAGGTGACGCCAAGCACAACCCCCCAGCGCAGCGCGTACTGGTCCTTATTTGCTGGATTGAACCTGAATACCCAGGCGGTAAACCCAAGCAGTGAGCGATCCTTGGCCTTGACTGGTGGCGTGAAAGCGGAAATCACCGGCCGCTGCACACGCATGTGGGGCGCTACAGCAGCGGTAAGGCGGGCATCAAGCTTCTGCCGCTGCTCCTGAGCACGTGCAACCAGCAGTCCACTGAATCCTAGCCCCGCCAGGGTCACGCATGACAGAACCAGGAGTAACAGCAGAAACGGCAGATTCTGCGTCATGCATCCGCCTCCGCCAGGGCGTTCTTCCATTCCTGTTCCAGGCCGAAATAGGCGAGACGTCGCTGACAGGCCGCCGGCACCCGACTCACCTTGTAGCGGCCAAACAGCTTGCCATCCGGGCCTTCGCCGAGGACTTCGAACTGGAAGACGTCATTCATCGTGATGACATCGCCTTCCATGCCGCAGATCTCGGTGACCTGGGTGACGCGCCTGCCGCCGTCCCGCTGGCGTTCGACCTGAACGATGAGGTCGACGGCGCCGGCGATCTGGGTGCGGATGGCGCGCGACGGCAGGCCCATATTGCCCATCTGCACCATGTTCTCGACGCGGGTGAGCGCGTCACGCGTGGTGTTGGCGTGGATGGTTGACATGCTGCCGTCGTGGCCGGTGTTCATCGCCTGCAGCATGTCGAAGGCCTCACCGGCGCGAACTTCGCCGATGATGATCCGGTCAGGGCGCATGCGCAGAGCGTTGCGCACAAGATCGCGCTGGGTGATCTCGCCCTTGCCTTCCAGGCTGACCGGGCGCGTTTCCATCCGCACCACATGTGGTTGCTGCAACTGCAGTTCCGCGGCGTCCTCGACCGTGACGATCCGCTCCCCCGGATCGATCAGCCGCGACATCGCATTCATCAATGTGGTCTTGCCCGAGCCTGTGCCGCCCGAGATGATGACATTGAGGCGGGCGCGGCCGGCGATCTGCAGCAGCTTCGCCACCGGAGGGGTCAATGCATTGAACTCGAGCAGGCGGGCGAAGTCGATGACCTTGCGGCCAAACTTGCGAATCGACAGATAGGGCCCATCGAGAGCAAGCGGCTGGAAGACGATATTGACGCGCGAGCCGTCCTTCAGCCGCGCATCCACCATCGGGCTGGACTCGTCCACCCGTCGCCCCACCGCCGCGGCGATCCGCTGGCAGACGTTGGCAAGATGTGCGGCATCCCGGAAGCGTACGTTTGTCAGCACGAGCTTGCCAAAACGTTCGATGAATGTCCTTTCCGGGCCGTTCACCATGATGTCGTTGATAGTATCATCTTCAAGCAACGGCTCGAGCGGGCCCAGGCCGATGATGTCGTGCACCAGCTCGTTGGCGAGCGCGCGCTGCTCGCGGCCATTGAGCTGGACACGCCGCTCGGTGGCGATCTCGGAGACCAGCCGCTCCATGTCCGCAGTCAGCAGATCATGCGGCATGCTGGCCACGGCCGCGGGCTCCAGACGTGCCAGGCAGAAGGTGCGCAATTCGGCGATCGCATCCGACGGTACTCGTACCCGTGGTGTGGCTGCGGGCGTTTCGACAATTGTCGGCGCGACTGGCCTGGGGGGTGCTGCGACCGATGCGGCGCTCGGCGAGCGGCGCCCAAAGCTGGCTACCTGGACGTTCATGCGCGGCCTCCGAACAGGCGCCAGCGGCGCCGCTTGTCGCCACCCGGCGTATCGGATGCGGCACCGGCGGAAGAATCGAGCAGGCCGAGGAAGGCTACCTGGCGGGCGAGCTCGAGCATGCCACTGCGGAAGCCGCTGCTGCTGACGATGGCTGGTTCGCCCAGCGTCGCTGCGTTGCCGAGCTGCCGGGGCAGGTCGGGGATCGCGACGTCCACTTTCATCTTCAACGCGTCCTCCACCTGGCGTCGGTTGAGGCCGCCGGGAATGCCGACACGATTCAGCACCAGCACCGCGCGCTGCTTCTGCCTCTCCCCGTTCGGCAGGGCGAGCAGGCGAAGCGCATCGCGGACAGCAGCCAGTGTTGGTTCCATCACCAGGACGCGCTGGTGCACCTGATCGAGCAGGTCGCGGTAGAGTGGCACTGGCGCGAACGGTACGTCAGCGACGATGAAGTTATAGCGGGTGCGCAGTGCGTCCAGCAGCGCGCCCGCGGCACCGGGCGCGTAAGCCGGCATGACGGCCGCCTTTTCCTCGCCGGCGAGCACGTGCAAGCGTTCGCTGACGGGCTGCGCGGCACGCTCGGCGAGCAGCGTGTCAATCCGCTCCGGCGCCTCCAGCGCCATTTTGAGGCCGCTGCCGGCCTGGACATTCAGCATAAAGGCAGCAGCGCCCAGATGCAGGTCCGGATCCAGCAGCACGGTGTGGCGCCGCAGCGTCACGCCAAAGTGCCAGGCGAGGTTTGCCGCGATCGTCGTGGCGCCGACACCGCCGCGCACGCCGGTGATTGCCACCGCGCGCCCCCCGAGCATGCCTTCCGGAACGGCGGCCTGACCGCGCACGAGCCTGCCGAAATGGCGGACGACCTTGTCGCGCGTGAGCGGCTTCACCAGGTAGTCCGCCGCGCCCAGGCCGCGGGTGATCTCGCGATAGAAGTCGACGCCGTCGAGCTCACCGATTACCAGCACGCAGACATCGGGCTCGACCACGTGCGCCAGATCGCCGAGGGCGGTCAAGGGCTGGTCCTCGCCGCTCACGTCCACCACCAATACCTTGGGCGTCGCCTCCTTCTGCATCGCGGCGATCGCGGCGCGCACGCTGCCACGCCGGACGTCGAGCTTGCCGGGCACGAGGTCGGCCAACCCGTCTTCCAGCGCTTCCTCGGAATGCGCATCGGTGGCGAAGGCCACCAGCGACGGCCGGTCGTGCCGCGAGGTGGCAGGATCGGCCGTCGCATCGGCAGTCGCGCGCAGGACCTGATGGTTCCCGTCGTCCGGCACCGCGCTCAGCCTCCCCCTCCCGCTCCCGCTCCGCCGCCACCGCCGCCTGAGCCGCTGCCCGGATTGAGCAGCGGCTTGGCTTTGTCCTGCCGCGCGCGCGTCACCGCGCCTTCCGCGACGGCGCCGTCGGCCCTGGCAACGCTGCGACCGCGGATCATGTCGGACGGGTTGGCCACCATTGCCGCGAGATTGGCCTGCGGCGCGCCGGTGGGGTACCAGACGTATGGCCGATGATACGGATCGAGATCCTCGCAACCGGCGAGTGTCAGAATGGCGCCAGCCAGCACGGTACGGATCAGCTTGCTCATTGCACGATGAACCCCGCATTGCCGGGAATCCGGACTGGTACGCGCGTCTGGCTCTCGCCGACCTGGCGCATGTAGAGCAGCCGTTCGATATTGCTGGGCGGCGTATAATCCTCCGTCGGCACATGCAGCGCCGCGCGGTTGTCCACCGGCCGCACGATGTACGGCGTCACCAGAATGACCAGCTCTGTCTGCTGCCGGTTGAACTTGTCATCGCGGAAGATCGGTCCGATCACCGGGATCTCGCCGAGCAAGGGAATGCTGGTCGGATTGTGCTGGATGGTGTCCTGCAGCAGGCCGGCGATGGCGAAGGTCTGACCGCTGCCAAGCTCCACCGTCGTCTCGGCACGGCTGACCACCAGCGATGGAATCACGAAGGCCGATCCGCCGACGTTCACCGAGACCGAGTTGGCGTTGCTCGTGCTGCTCACTTCGGGCGCGACATGGATGCTGATGCGGCCGTCGCTGAACACCGTCGGCACGAACGCAAGCATCACGCCGAAATTCTTGAACGCGACCGTGACCGAGCCATTCTGCCCGCCGACCGGGATGGGGAACTCGCCGCCCACCAGGAAGCTGGCCGGCTGCCCGCTCATGACCGTCAGCGTAGGCTCGGCGAGGATGCGCGCGAGGTTGTCCTGCGCGAGCGCGTCGATGATGCCGTTGAAACCGACGCCGGCTCCAGCGGCGAGCGGCGCCGCCGCTCCCGCACCGATGCCGACGGCGCCCGTGGCGAGACTCAGCGCGGGGCTGATCGTCCCGATGCGTCCGACATTGCCGAGCGCACCCCAGTTCACCCCGAGGTTCAGCACCACCTGGCGCGACACCTGGGCGACGCGGACCTCGAGCGACACCTGGATCGGCGCCTGCACGCCGAGCTGGTTCTCCACGATCTGGTTCTCGCCGACATAACCCTTGGCGATGGCGACCGCCTGCGCCGAATCGGCGGCGCTGCTGACGAGGCCGCTGAGCAGCAGTCCCTTGGATTGTGCCTGCACCTGGACGCGGCTGCCTGACACCATGCGAGCGATCGTCGCCTGCGCCTGCGACGCGCCGAAAGCGGACGGCTGCACCGTGATGTCGTACTGCGCGATCGGACGGCCGGCATTGTCCAATGCGGCGACGGTCGTGTGCCCGGCGCCGACGCCGAATATGAACAGGCTGGAGGCGCTGGCGGGCCGCACCTCGGCAACCTTCGGATCGGCGACGAAGATGTTGGCCGCCGGGGCCTGCAGCGCGATGACCCTCCCGGTGCCGGACTCGATCACCAGACTCACGTGCTCGGCGGCGCTGGCCGCCGCGACGGGACCGGCTGCCGGCGTTTGCGCCGCGGCGAGCATCGGCATGCCGATCAGCAAGGCCGCAATGGAGATTTCCCGAAGGACGTTCATCGCGCGGCGTCCAGGCGGGGATTGCCGAGAGTTCTCATTAGAACTTGAACTCCTTCGAGTCGCCGACGCCTTGGAAGACACGGATCACGCTCTCGGTTTTCGTTGGCAAGTCATTGGCAAGGGCCGGAGAAACGTCGCGGGCCCAGGTGGTGGTTGTCAACGGGTTGGTGCTTGCGGTCTGTGCCGGTGTGTCGGCGGAGCGCACGGACAGCGACAGCCGGCCAAGGCGGATGGCCACCGACACGCGCTCGGCCTCGGTCTGCGTCACTTCGAGCGTGACGGTGCTGCCATGGTTGGCCTTGTCGTTCTGCTCGGCGCCCTGCACGAGCTGTTGGTCGATGGCGATCACCCGCACGTCGGGCAGCACCGTCTCCGCCGCCACGCGGCGGCCGACCGGCAGCGATGGTTCGGCGATACTCTGGGTGAGGATCAGGTCCACGCGGTCGCCTGGCCAGATCAGGCCCGCGGATCCGGTGATGGCATCGACCCCCACGGTGACAGCGCGCATGCCCGGCTGCAGCACCGCGGCAAGGAACCCGTGGTCGCCGGGGCGCATCACGTCGGCTGATCGCAGCACCTCATTCGCGGCCAGGCTGCGGCGAACCATCGCCCCGGCCAGCGAGTGGCGCACATCGGCGCTATCGGGATTGCTGTCGGACCCTGCCGCTTCCTGCGTCATTTCCTTTGCCGTGAGGTCCTCCGGCTTGAGCAGGCTTCCGGCGCGCACCACACGGGCGGCGACCAGCACGGTCACTTTCACCTGGGCCGGCGCCGCGGCGGCGACGGCCTGCGACGGCGGCCGGGTGGAAAGCCAGGCCACGGTGCCGAACCCGATCAGGCCCAGGGCCATAAGGATGAAGAATGTGACGCGGATGACCATGCGAAGCTCTGCCTAGAGGAGGACGAACAAGCCGCCGGCGGCGATGGCGCAGGCGTACGGCAGCGGGCCGCCGCGGCGGATGCGCCAGCGCTCGACGCGCAAGGCGCGGGCGATGAGAGAACGCGGGCGCGTTGCAGACGGCGCACGCACGAGGCGGCGCGCCGAGAGATAGAATAGCGAGAGCAGGCCGCCGGCCATTCCCATGACG